>NZ_JAOQIO010000093.1:0-15308 GCF_025567575.1 Paenibacillus baimaensis
ACTACTTTTTAGCGCGAAGTGAGGATGAAAGTGAAGATATTGGAAGGACGATTTGGACGGATCTCGCAGGTACAGTGGGAAGCAAGATAGTCACCTTCACGACAGGATCAAAAACCAACTACAGATTAATGTGGGGAATGAACCATGGTGGTGGCTTGTCGATCGATGACATTCAAATTGTACGAATGCACAGCTACTCATACACTAATTCTAATCAGCTAGTGTCAGAAAATATCAAGGCAAATGTGAAAATTAATTACGAATATGACAGCAATGGTAACCTAATAAGAAAACGAACATATAAACCAGATTAACTACAGATAACATGGGAGGCTTTTATGTTTCGATCACTTCTATCCATTATTCTTGTATTGACAATGTTATTTACCTCTATGCCGACGGCGTTCGGTGCTTCAACAACCCAAACCCTTACAACCTCTGGTGGAGCTGTCACCGACAGTGTGTATGGAAATCCCTCTACACCTCGCAGCTATATCATCAAATACAAAAACAGTGCTCCGGGCAAAGCTGGGCTCGCTCGTGCAAACGCCAAAGTGGACAAGCGCTTCGGAAAGCTGTCCTTTCATGTGACGGCAACCTTGTCTGAGCGTGAAGTAGAAGACCTCCGCAAGGACAGCTCGATCGCCTATATCGAACCGGATCAATCTATCTACAAAGCAGCGGATCAAGTTTCATTTAACCTGTTGCAAATTCATGCTCCTGAAGCACAAGCACAGGGCGCCACGGGCGCTGGTGTCAAGATCGCCGTTCTGGATACCGGGATTAGTACGACCAGTCCAGAGCTGCGTGTAGCCGGTGGGGTATCGTTCGTCCCTGGAGAGCCAGGGTTTGACGATCAGAACGGACATGGAACGTTCGTTGGCGGTATTCTCTCGGCCATCCAAGACGACAAAGGTCTGCTGGGTGTAGCACCTGGAGCTAGCCTGTATGCCGTCAAAGTGTTAGACAAGCAGGGAGCAGGAACGTACTCTCAGGTTATTCAGGGCTTAGAGTGGGCGATCGATCAGAAGATGGATATCATCGTGATGAGTTTGGCCGGCAGCGCCTACTCCGCAGCGCTGGAAGAAGCTGTGCAGTTGGCAAACGATCAGGGCATTCTGCTTTTGGCGGCTACAGGCAATGACGGCAAAGTCGGTGTCTCGTATCCAGCCAAATATGCCGCGGTTATGGCCGTTGGCGCGGTCAATGCCCAGAACCAACGAGCGTCGTTTTCCAATGTAGGACCAGAAGTCTCTGTGGTCGCCCCCGGTGTGGACATTCAGGGCTTATCGCTTGGCAGCGCCTATACGAGCATGAGTGGCACATCCGCAGCGGTCGCCCATGCGGCCGGTGTGGCCGCGTTACTCAAACAGAAGCATCCACTGGACTCCCCGCAGCAGCTTCGACAAGCACTGACGGATAATGCAATGCCACTTGGAGATGCGGCCATCTTTGGGAAAGGACTCGTGAATGCAAGTGCTGTTTTGTCGGGTCCATCGATAGTTACACCGAACCCGACCGGATCTGCCATCGAGACCGTTGGTGTGTTCACGAAAGCGGAATTGACCACTATCGAGCAGCAATACACACCGGAGATGCGGTATGCCGCCGCCTTTTACTACCCGGACTTGTTTTCCCTCTTAACCAAAGCACAAATTACGCAACTGCTGACAGAAACGGATGCGTCTATCCTGCAGAAAGCCGCTCGTTTCCCAGCTGAGAAGCAGCTGTTGATCCATACCTGGACGCCGATCCTTAGCCAAAAATTGAACCCAGTTCCGACTGCGCCCGTAACCGTGGCCGACTCGACCTACGCTATGAAGGCCGCTGCAGCGAATCCAGATGAAACGTATTACCGAGATCCGATCGATCCGAAGCCGTACAGTGCGGACCTCGACGGCGCGATCGACAAACTGCACCGGACCGCGGCGCAGCAAGCGGTGGATTTGTATTTGCCGGGTAAGCACGGCTTGGACTTCAATTTGACGCGAAGCTACAATTCGTTATCCTCCAAAGTCACGTACCTGTCACCATATCCCTATTTCGGTTGGCCACCCGGACTGCAACCTTATTCAGCTCGACCGGACCGACTGGATATTGGTCTGCGGGACAATATGATCGCGACAGGGTGGTCACTCAACCTACCTACCATTAATGTGACAGCACCAAACGGTATCATGAAAGTCGAGCATGCTGCAGCAGAGCATCGTTATTATGCTGGAAATAAAAATGAGGTTTCTATTAGCTTGGAGGATGGGAAAACCTACCAGTTTAATTATGATGAGTTTCTCCAAGGGCATAATAACTTGAAGCCCAATAACTATCCTTACGAAAATGTAGTTCTGACCCTATACGATAGCGGGCACAACAATGAATACTACAGGCTCACCGTGGATGAACAGATTACGTACCAATTCCGTTGGACGAATAATCCGAAATGGACGGGAATCCAAAGTAAAACCAATCAGTTCGGCGACACGATCACATACAACCGGGATGAATTTTGGGGTACGAAGAAAGTATCTGGGGCCCTTAATATTACAGATTCCGTCGGTCGGACAGTGAGAATTGTTCAAGACAGCACCGGCATTTCCCAAGTGATTGCAAAAGATATGAATGGGAATACGACCCACTCGATCCTGTACAATCGCGAGATGGAGGCCTTGCATGTGGAGCCTTCGTATGAGGAACCGGCTTATGTGAGGTTGACAAGCGTATTCGACGAAATTACCCAGAAAACGTTGGCTGCGTATACGTATTATGCTTTGCAAACCGCAGACGCGAATATGGATACCAACTACACTTATGCGGTGAGCGGTAGCGGGGAAGCGGTGCTGAATGAGATGGGAACCGATGGACAACCCGCCGAATCGTCAATGGTGCATGCGCAGGACCTGGCAACGGCACAAACAATCCAGTATCTGCTGCTCCATACCGCGAAAAATGAGACCAATCTGACCATAACCTACCAATACCAGGCGTATGATGCGAATTGGAAACAGTATGGCACTTATGAGGAACGGATGCGCAAGCGGGGAACCGTGAGGCTGTACGCTGATCCGTTTGCGATCACGTACACGAGCTACCATCCGGTGCAGAAGGTTTACTATACCTACCCTGACAGCAATGGGGCGACGAAAACGCTGCTCCAGACGATTAGCGGGAATATCAATCAGGCGCAGGAGCAATGGCTGGAGCCCAAAACAAACCGACCATCGGGTAACTTTCACTTGAGCCAGAGCAGCAGTTACCGGGCGGGAGATAAGCCGTCGACGCGGATTCAAACCGCTTTTGACGATTATACGAGTGACGTGACGTATGGATATGGAATCAGTGGGATCGCCGGCAGTGTGTTGTTATCCGAAACAAGCAGCAGTTCACCAGTGCAGACGTTGGATGTCACGGATAACGTAAATCGGGTCAGCTGGACGGGTAAGGATGTCACCTCGTATCGATATGAATCGGGCAAGTCGCAGCCCAGTACCATCCTTCACTGGGTGGATGCGGGGACGTCGGATAGTAAGCCGACCACTGTGTTACAGGAACTGCGAAATGGGAGCGGTAGCAGCGTGCCGGCTAGCGTGGCCAATTACGCTACGGTAGTTACACGGGCGTATAACAGCTGGGGGCAGATTACGTCCGAAACCGATCCTTACGGTAACCGGACCGAACGAGAGTACACCAACCCGAACTCACGGCTGAGCTATGAGAAGCAAACGGCCGCAGACGGTGCCACTATGCAAGTAAATACATGGACTTACTTGTCAAAGACCTACAGATATGATTGTTACGATACTTACTGCTATGCGCCTTATTACGTGCTGCACAAGCAAACCAACAAAGGGACCTACAAAAACCCAACGAATGCAGGGGAGACGAAAACCGATACCATCGTAACGGAATATACGGCTTATGATGACAACAAAAAAGTACCGACCCGGATTGAGGTGAACAGCACCGGGGACCAGTACACCGAACTGCCAGCCGCGACGGTCAGTGTGTTGGAATACGATGGCCCAGGTCTGCATGTGACGTCGGAAAAGATAAATGCGGCATTGTCCGAAGGAGCGGCGGCAAGTGAGATCAAGGTTACATCAGAATATGACCGATATGACCAGTTGAAGGAACGGACCTATGCCGATGGCAGTAAGGCGAAGTACACTTACGACCATATGGGTCGCCTGACAACGTCTACCGCAGTGCCGGCTCAAAATCCGAGTGCCACCCGAATGACCACGTTTGCTTATGACGATGGGCAGCGGAAAATCACTAAGACGCTACCCGACGGGGAACAAGGGATCACCCAATATACACCGTTTGGACAAGTAGAGAAGCAGTGGCGTCAGCCGACGGGCAGTGCCCCGAAATTAGTACTGTCCAATGTGATGGACAGTACTGGGCACTTAATCAAAGAAACCCATCCGTATGGGGACGCCACGAGCAAAACCCAGTACACGTATGGAGCCAATGGTGCGCTTCAAACCACGACGGATGCTGAAGGGAACCAAACGAAGTACTACTACGCCAATACGTCCACTGCGGCTAACGGAACCAGCCAGTACCCGCAAGCGACAGTCAAGGTCGTCGAACCGGACGACAAAGAGAGTTGGAGCTATCAAGATCGGGGAGGACGTACGCTCAAGTCTGTCGAAAACACGCCTACGAAAACCCGCAGTACCCAATTGACGTACACACCGCTTGGGAAAGTCGCGCAACAACAAGTGACGGGGCAAGGAGAAACCCAGACGACAAGATATGGGTATGATGCGATAGGGAACCTAATCTATCTCAAAGATCAGTTGAACCAAGAATTTATGTACCAATATAACCGCTTGGGAAAACTGACGAAGTCCAGTATCAATGGCAGTGTGCAAAAACAGCAAACGTATAACGAATTGGGCTGGCTACTAAGCAAAACGAATGCGGGAGGCGGCAAGGAAAGCTATCGGTACAAGAAAACGGGGCTGGCCGAAACGTACGTGGATAAAGCGGGACAAACATATACCTACACGTATACCGATTACAACGAACCGTCTCGAACCTCCATCAACAACCCGTCGGGAACCGAAATCTATTGGAAACAAAACGGATACGACGGTACGACCCGACTGCTCACAAGTATTACGAGCATCGAAGGGGAGTCCCTGAATTACCATTACGATGCCTGGAAACGAATGGACCAGCAAACCATAGCAGGGAGACCGTATCAGCTGGCCTACGATGGCAAGGACCGACTGGAGACTCTGACCTACCCGGATCAACAAAAGGTCACGTATGGTTATGACAAATTAAACCGGATAAATAGCGTGGACTATGCGGGAATGGGAAAGGTGGTGCCCTCCTATACCGTACAATCGAATGTGAATACGTACAATCTCTCGTACCCATCAGGTCTGAGTCAGGAGAAAAAGACGGATGGGTTTAAGGAATTAGTTTCACAGAAGCAAACGCAGGGGGGAAACCCGACATGGAACGAAACGTTTGAGTATGACGGTTTTGGAAATATCAAGAAGTTGACGCGAAATGGAGCCAACTCGGGATTTGAATATGACGGTTTAAACCGGATTCGGCAGGAAACGGTAGCGAGTGGAACGAACAAGTACACGTATGATGATAAAGGCAACCGGCTGACGATGGAAACATCGAATGCACCGGGCACAGCTGAAGAAACGCAGGACTTCACCTACAACGCGGTCAATGAACTGAAATCCTTTACGAACAATGCGGGAACGACGGCATCGTACAGTTATTATGGGGATGGGCTGCGAGCTACGAAGAACGTGAATGGGAACCTGACGCGGTATGTGTACCTTAATGGCAAAGTGATTGAGGAATTGGATGCGAGTGGCAATGTGAAGGCCCGAAACATTTGGGGTAACGAGCTTTTATGGAGACAGGATAACACCACTGCGAAGTCAGGGTATTACTTCTACAACGGTCATGGCGACGTCGTAGCGATTAAGGATGCCGCGGGGAACAATATTAATACGTACGATTACGACATCTGGGGCAATGTGCTGAGCAAGACGGAGGGGATGAACAATCCGTACCGCTACACAGGTGAGCCGCAAGATGACGAGAGCGGATTGATTTACCTGAGGGCGAGGTATTATGACCCTACGGTTGGACGGTTTATCTCGCAGGATACGGTCGAAGGGGATTTGAACAATCCGCTGAGTTTGAACCTGTATACGTATGTACAGAATAATCCGTTGAGGTATACTGATCCTAGTGGGCATAGGACAAGAAAGTCATCATCAGAAAATCCGCAGATGGGCAGTGCGGAATTTGGAAGAATTGTCCATTTGATGGTGGGAGAATATTTTAAGGCAATATTTAATACAACAGACAGTCAGATTGCATTTACTGAGGTGGAAGTCCCAGTCAAAAGTAATTCTTCTGGGTGGGGAAGAGCTGACATGGTGCTGCAAACGGATGATGCATATGAAGTGTATGAATTAAAACCTGCATCCTATTCAAATTTGAAAAGTAGTGATAAACGTAGTAACAAAAGTTTAAATGAAGAGGGTAAAAATCAACTTAAAAATTATGTCGATGGATTAAAAAGTCAATTAGAAACGGACGCAGTAAAGGCTGGAACTACATGGAATCCAAATGGGACAAGGTTGCCTCATCCTTTTAATCCCAAAATGGAAATTATTTTAAGGACCTACTATGACAGAGATCCAGGCATGATATACTATGATGAGGTTAACTCAAATAAAGATCCAAAGGAAGATTTAAAAGAAGCCTCGGAGGCTATAAAAATAGTTCTTGGAGTTATAGCGGCTGTTGCGGCTAAAAAAATTCCAACTCCAGCTCAAACCCCAGCAATTCCATGAAAAGGGTGAAGATAAATGATTTCAATACCAAAGGTTCTTCAAAAAGAAGTCGCTCCAATATTAAAGCAGAAGGGATTTGATTATTTTGAAAAAATTGACAATGCATCTTGGAGGTTTTCAAAGCAAGTTGGCACTGTTAACCAGTATATTATTTACAAAAAAAGCAATCATTACGAAAGCTCGATAAGGATCGAATTTAATACATCTATCACTAAATCACCCGCGATAGAAGGAAATTATTTTGAGAAATACAACACTCATGGTTGGCTACAGTATCAAAACCAAGATTCATTACGAGAGATATTATTTAAACTCACAGAAATTGCTCTTCAACATGGTATTCCATGGCTTGATATTATGAGTATTCCTGATCAGAGACCAACAGCAGAAGCAAAAGAGCAACTCAGGTTAGCTCCAGAAGTTATAGCAAGCCAATTTGCTTCAATTCATAATTTAGATCTATCTGATAAAAATTCAATAACAATGTTAGAGGAGATATTGTTGAGTAGTAAAAGGGAGGATGAGCAAATCGATTGGGATATAATGGTCAGTAGCAGTGCTTGTTTGGGGCAGATGATTGTTATAAATTTGGGTGGGAATTGGAACTGGGATGAAATAAATCAAACGATAAAAATAGTAGGAATTGGCGGAAAGGATAGTCTTACGTTCGCACCATTAGAGAATATTTGTAAATACTGGAGTAAACCTCAATTAAAATCTTACAAACTAACAAGCGCATATGACAGAATGAAATTGCTTGCAAATGCTTAAATAAATAGTGAACTGTAACCCGTAAGGTGGACACTTGAAAAAAAGTGACCTCTTACGGGTTTTTGTGCTTTAATCATACTATCGAGAATACATGGGGAATGAATATCATGAGGAAAATCAGAACAGGATTTACTGAAACAGAGATCAGGCTACTGGAATCCAATCCGAACGTAAGCCGCGTATCGGGGAGAAACATCTCGTATGCTCCAGCCTTTAAACTCGCAGCAGTGCAAGCTAACATGGCGGGAGAGCCGCCAATGGAGATTTTTTTGAAAGCAGGCTTTAGTATCGAACTCGTTGGCCAGAGAACACCTACAGAAAGCCTCTATCGCTGGAGAGAGACCTACGCTAAGTACGGTGAGGCTGTTAGAAGAGCGCCGAGGCCTTGGAAGTACAGGTAGACGATCAAAAACGGAATCATCAGCGGAAGAGAAGCTGCAGCAAGCGGAAACTCGGATTAAACTCCTCGAAGCGGAGAACGAGCTATTAAAAAAGCTAGAAGCGCTCGAAAGGCGAAAAAGTAAGGAGTTGACGCCTTCCGAGCGCTTTCAGCTCATTCATCAAACGATTCGTAAGCATGATTTACGACGTTTAACACGTTACCTCTGTCAGATTGCCGAAGTAAGTGAAGGCGGCTATTACCGTTGGAGTAGTGCTGAGGAGTCGCGTCAACTGCGAGAGACAGCCGATCAATACGACTTTCAGCTTATTAGGGAGCATTTTGAAGCGTTGAACGGGAAAGCAGGCGCATTGGTTATCAAAATGAGGCTGGAGAAATTGAATGGCATTGTCATGAATCATAAAAAGATTCGTCGTATCATGCGCAAGTTTGGGTTAGTAGCTACGATCCGTCAAACCAATCCCTATCGCAAAATGGCTAAAGCGACGCAAGAACATCGTACATGTCCTAATCTCCTAGAGCGTCAGTTTGATCAAGGAGAACCCGAGAAGGTCCTCCTTACAGACATCACATACATGCGCTATGGTAGCGGTCAGTGGGCATATCTTTCTTGTGTGAAGGACGGTGCTACGAAGCAGATTCTGGCACACTATCTATCTTCAACGTTGGAGCTATCCTTGGTTGAACGGACAATGGCTCGTCTACTCAAACGATTGGATGGAAATATTCATCCAGATGCCATCTTCCATTCTGACCAGGGTATGCACTATACGCACCCGAAAACCCGCCTCCTCATCGCCGAAGCTGGGTTTAAGCAGTCGATGTCTCGTAAAGGGAACTGCTGGGATAATGCGTCCATGGAGACGTTCTTTGGTCATATGAAGGACGAGCTTGACTACAAGGACTGTAAATCTCTTAAAGAGCTGCGGGTCAATGAGTATGTGATCCACTACAATTCAGAACGCTATCAGTGGACACTAAAAAAGATGACTCCTGATGAATTCAGAAGTCATCTCCTAGCTGCTTAAGGCTTCAATACCATTTTTCAACACTGTCCATAAATGAGGTTACAGTTCATCTTGTATTGTGGTTTTTTCTTCTCACCAGCCAATTCCTATCACTGTTCATTAACAACATAAATATGCACTCGTATGCACCGCGGCGCATAATGTCACGTACCTAAAAGAGACTTTATAACAGGGAAAGTAAAAAAACATCGATTGGCTTTATGCCATTTAATATTATTAAGCAACGTATTGTGTTTATTCTTTTGTACTTTGCTGCACTATACAACATGAAAATTCAACCATTACGTGCCTGCGGCAGATAGTAAGCCCCTCCATATGCGAATCAAAGGAAGGGATATGTTGAACCTTGTTAAAGTACTGAAATTTATTCAAATAACTGAAATTATGTAAATAGGAGGATAAATAATACATGTTTAGAGGCAGAAAAACTCGAAAATTAACAATAATGATGATGTTGTTTGCCTTGATACTTCCTATGTTAATAGCTGGAAATGTGGAAGAGCAGTCAGCAAAAATAGCAAGCGAATATACTCAAGCTTCGGTTGAATCTGCGATTAGTCGCCCCCTGGAGCCTTATGTACCTTTAGATTGGGATACAAATTCGATAGTTTCAACGGAAGTCTTCGGTCAAAACGAGGTTTCACAAGAGCATGGTTATCGATATGTATACGACAAACAAGGAAGATTGGATTATATTAAATTACCCAGCGGTGATGTAACTGATGTACAGTACGATCCTAACGGTAATCAAACTAAAAGGCTGCTTTCATTTCGTAGTTTGGTCGGAGATAGAGAATCAGGGAGTATTTTAAATCATACATCTGGCGGTGATTCCAGTAGTTTTCACAGTGATACTATCGTTAACTATAAATCTTGGGATGGTTCTAATTGGACTGTAAAGATGGTTGGGGGAAACTTCATTCATGCCCCTAATGGGGATTTCACAAATACACATATAAGTAAAAATATTGACTATGTAACTTGGGATGGGGAAAATGGTCTGTGACCAATGTGGCCACAATGATAAATCACGTTTTGAATGGAGAGTTTTTCAACGCTCATACGGATGTCATCATTAACTATGTATCATGGAATGGTACGAATTGGACTGCAAAAATTGTTGGAAATACTTTTATTCATGCTCTTAATGGGGATTTTTCAAATTCACATGCAGATAGACTAATCAATTTCATATCTTGGGATCAAAGTAGTTGGACTGCTTCTATTAACAATGATGATGGGTTCAGTCTGGCACCCAATGGTGATTTTTCAAACGCATATGATAGTAACACATTAAATGATGTAACTTGGAATAAAGGATTTTGGTCTGCAATGATAAAATAAATGTTCTGTTCCCTTAAATGGATGCGAACCGAAAACGTATTGGTTTACCAAGGAAGTGAGGTGATGTGATCGAGGAGCACTGGGTCAGCCCGCTATCAGGAACCCATGATTGGACGCAACTACAAGTGTGTTGTTAGACGACAGAGTTTGGGGGGCGACAGGTGGATTCGAGTGCTGTACTGCCTATTGTTTTATTTAAGGTTATTCAATAAGAATGGTACCGTACGTTGAGACGCCAGTACCCAGGTCAGTTACTGCACCACCCTGATAGCGGAAGCCAGCAAGCTCCTTGGATCGCTAGAAGCCACTCATGGCATGGTAGGCAGCATAAGTCGTAAAGGGCACTTGAACCAATGTCAAGAAAATAGAAGTTGAAGGAGTCAATTTATGCAATCAGTAAGTAAAAAGGGAGTTTTGACTTTAGTAATAAGTGCATTTTTGTTATTTTTATTAACTTTCAATGAGGTTTCAGCTACAAACCCGGCACCAACAAACCCAAACTTAGCATCGATGGGCACTGCTATGGCATCGTCTGTGTTTCCTAGTATGTTATATCCGATCTCTAGTTTGAATGACGGTAGCTCTTCAAGCTATTGGAATGATGGTACACCCGGGGTGTACCCGGATTGGGCGGAAATAAATTGGGGAAGCCCGCAAGCTATCGGTTTAGTCAAGCTGAGGCTTCCTGTAATGCCAACGTTTACTTTGCCCCTGCGGACAATGGGTTCACTGACACTGCAATATAAGGATAACGCAGGGATTTATCGGAATATCAAAACTTTAACTAGTGTAGTAGCGCCTACCAGCGATGATGGGAGTCAAGTCATTAATATAGAAACAGGGAGCACGATTACTACAGCGATCCGTATACGATTTGATGCAGGGAATGGTGATGGATGGTCGTTTATGGAGGAAATAGAAGCCTATGGCAGCCCCAATATGGCGGCGACGGGGACGGCTACAGCATCATCGGTGCATGCCAGCGGCTTATTCCCGATAGCGGGCTTAATAGATGGAGGAAGCACAAGTTATTGGAATGATGGAACGCCCGGGGTGTACCCGGATTTGGCGGAAATAAATTGGGGAAGTCCGCAAGCTGTCGGTTTAGTCAAGCTGAGGCTTCCTGTAATGCCAACGTTCACTTTGCCCTTGCGGACAATGGGTTCACTGACACTACAATATAAAGATCACAAGGGGGTTTACCGGAATATCAAAACTTTAACTAATGTCGTAGCGCCTGCCAGCGATGATGGGAGTCAAGTCATTAATATAGAAACAGGGAGCACGATTACTACAGCGATCCGTATACGATTTGATGCAGGGAATGGTGATGGATGGTCGTTTATGGAGGAAATAGAAGCCTATGGCAGCCCCAATATGGCGGCGACGGGGACGGCTACAGCATCATCGGTGCATGCCAGCGGCTTATTCCCGATAGCGGGCTTAATAGATGGAGGAAGCACAAGTTATTGGAACGATGGAACGCCCGGGGTGTACCCGGATTGGGCGGAAATAAATTGGGGAAGTCCGCAAGCTATCGGTTTAGTCAAACTGAGGCTTCCTGTAATGCCAACGTTTACTTTGCCCCTGCGGACAATGGGTTCACTGACACTGCAATATAAGGATAACGCAGGGATTTATCGGAATATCAAAACTTTAACTAGTGTAGTAGCGCCTACCAGCGATGATGGGAGTCAAGTAATCAACATTTTGACAGGAGATATAGAAACGACAGCAATCCGTATACGGTTTGATGTAGGGAATGGTGATGGGTGGTCGTTTATGGAGGAAATACAGGCTTATGCCAAATCTAATCTAGCTTCTCTCGGAAATGTCACAGCATCATCGGTGCATGCTAATGGATTATTATTCCCGATAGCGAGCTTAACGGATGGAGAGAGCACAACCTATTGGAATGATGGAACGCCAGGGGTGTACCCCGATTGGGCGGAAATAACTTGGGAAAGCACTCAGGCTATCGGTTTAGTCAAGTTAAGACTACCGGTAATGCCAACGTTTACTTTGCCCCTGCGGACAATGGGTTCACTGACACTGCAATACAAGGATAACGCAGGGTTTTACCAAAATATCAAAACCTTAACTAATATCGTAGCACCTGCCAGCGATGACGGGAGTCAATTCATTTATGTAGAAACAGGAAACACGATTACTACAGCGATCCGTGTACGGTTTGATGCAGGGAATGGTGATGGATGGTCATTTATGGAAGAGATACAAGTTTTTTCTAGTCCCAATATAGCGTCTGCAGGAACGGCCGCAGCATCATCCGTGCATGCCAGTGGATTATTCCCGATAGCCAGCTTAATAGATGGCAGGAACACAAGCTATTGGAACGATGGAACGCCAGGGGTGTACCCGGATTGGGTGGAATTAAATTGGGAAAATCCACAAGCTATCGGTTTAGTCAAGCTGAGGCTGCCGGTAATGCCAACGTTCACTTTGCCCCTGCGGACAATAGGTTCATTGACACTGCAATATAAGGATAACGCAGGGATTTACCAAAATATCAAAACCTTAACTAATGTCGTAGCACCTATCGTTGATGACGGGAGTCAGGTAACAAGTTTAGAAACGGGAGGTATTGATACAACTGCGATTCGGTTGCAATTCGATGTTGGGAGTAGTGACGGATGGTCGTTCATGGAGGAAATTGAAGTGTATCCTTATCAAATAAAATATGTTTATAATCAAACAGGTCAATTGAAAACGAAGCGATTATCAAATGGCGATAGTATTAGTTATGAATATGACCAAAATGGTAATTTAGTTAAAAAGATTATTGTTCCAAAGATACAAACAGGATCAAACTGAGAATGCTTACCAAAATCAATAAAGTAGCAGTGCGATTTAAAGCGATAAAATTTAACTCATCAGTTGTAGCATAGCTATACGACGTTTCTCAATAATAACATTTATATCATATCCACTCAATATCTTATACCTAGAGGCATCTATGCCCAAGAAAAAATAACGATGATCTTCAGTTGCTACAGCTATAGAAGGTAAGATTAATGCTTATTTTGATTTTAATTCCTGAAATAAAGGGATCAATCTGGTGTTGATTTTGGCAAAATGTATCTTACGAAGGCGGACAGTTCGCGGACTTGGCCTATGCATACCATAACACGCGACCCACTACAAAGACTAGAATTACCAAATCTCTTATTTCGTAGTTTGGTAGGGGATAGAGAATCAGGGAGTATTTTAAATCATACATCTGTCGGTGGATCCAGTAGTTTTCATAGTGACACTATCGTTAACTATAAATCTTGGGATGGTTCTAATTGGACTGCAAAGATGGTTGGGGGAAACTTCATTCATGCATCAAATGGAGATTTTTCGATTGCGCATATGGATAAACGGATTGATTATATGTCTTGGGAACATATATTGAAGAAAATGGCTACTGGTTAAAAGTATATTTTTTAGCTCATAGTAGAACTGGGGCTTTCGAAGCAACACTAATGGATTTGGAGATAGAAAAAATCAAAAAATTATAAGATCTATTCTGCCGCAATGCGACCAACCCTCGTATTGTGGTTTTCTTTTTATGCACTTTGCCGCCCTAAGGACAATATGAAAATCGTGAATATGTTGACCGCGGCGGCTAAAGTGAGAGTTGACCTGCACAAACAGGAGTAATGATGATAACAAAGTTGGAATGAGCTTGACGAATAAATTAGATTGAGACTTAGATTACATAAATATTAACATGTAAAATTTTAATTGCATCGCTTTGCCCAATTTCTTTACTATGTTTATTAAATACATTACAAATTAACATATAGGGTTGTCCCTTATCTAAGGTTTGGGGCAATTATCCTTTTACTTAAAATAATAAAATTCGACAACATAAATCGACAGTTTACGACATGTTTCATTTGTTATATTGGATCTTATGAGCTAAATTGCATATTTATGAAACAAATGCGACTAATCATACCCAAATAAAAATTCGCACATAAATAAAAGAGAAAGGGAAATTTGATGTAAAGGAAATCACGGTAGAACGTCTGATTACGGTAAATAGGATTAGTGTTTATAATCAAGCAGAGTGACTTAGTATATCCGTTTAGAAAATAATGGAGTCCTTTTGAGGAGAGAGAGATGCATAAGAAAATTATTCAATCCCTTTGTTTGTTTCTTTACATCATTATAACGAATTCATATCTGGCCACCGCAATGGAGACATACAATTACAGCGTGGATGGGCAATTAACGGCAAACAATTCTTATAAATTTATTTACGATAAGAACGGGAATTTAATTAAAAAAATAAAGAGAAGCCTGCTTAGATCTGGATTTGATTCTGAAAACTTTGAGAATTACATGATGGAAAATAGTAATTACGTCATCCCGGTAAGAGAAGGGAGAGATGCGAGAATTGTGCCAGACGGATCTTTGCAGGGGGCATATACGATGTATGCCAAAGCCCCTGTGGCGTGGGAGTGGGACACGTATCTAACCTCAGACCCGTCAAAATTGAAGTTGGAACCCAACACGACGTATACGGTATCGTTCAAACATAAAACGATCAGTGAGCCGGGGAGTGGTGGTTACTTCGATTTTTTCGTACGAAGCTTGAAAGGAACCCCTGTTGAAGATCGAGGGTGGTTGACATGGAACGAAGCGGCAGGAACAGTTGGGAGCAAGGTCGTTACCTTTACAACCGGTACCCATGACGACTACCAATTAAGCTGGGGAATGCGCTACGGAGGAGCCGTGCTCATAGATGATATTCGTGTGATTAAAAACAACGAATCATTTGAAGCAGCAACCCTGGATAACATCGATTACGTTATCCCAGTAAGAGAAGGGAGAGATGCGAGAATTGTGCCGGACGGATCTTTGCAGGGGGCATATACGATGTATGCCAAAGCCCCTGTGGCGTGGGAGTGGGAC
>NZ_JAOQIO010000059.1:0-866 GCF_025567575.1 Paenibacillus baimaensis
TAATTCACTCTCAAGTTGAACAATGTTCTTCTCAAATTTTGGTTGGATGACTAGAAATTTCATGCGAACCCCCATATATTCCAAATTAATACATTATTAATATTTCAACAGACTTAAGAAAATTCCTTTGTTTATTCAACTAATCTCCCGTTACTTGAATGAACAAAGAGGAGCTGCCGCGAGGTAAGCTCCTTCACTATCGTACCCGTTAGCGGAGTAAAAAAAATTATACCAAACTGTATTCCTTAAGAATTATAAGTTTTTCCTTTGGAATACTTCTTTCTAAGCCGCCATTCTCAACATCAATTGCTTCCCAGTCTGAATACAAAACAAAATCCGTTGTGATGGGCAAGATTTTACTCCAATCAAATGAGTTTAATTGATACGCAACTTCAAAGCGAACATTTTGACAAGCCTTCCAAGAATCTTCCCACTCATTGTCTCCAATTAACTCCACAAAATTTTCCTGTTTCTCTTGGAATGAAGGGAGCACTTTTTCAAGCCCTACTTGATACTTAACAGGCATCTCACCAGAATTCCACAGATACCACAGCTTTTGACGGTGCTCTTCTTTTATCAACTTGTCTCGATATGATTTGATTCCAAGAGTGATTAATCCAAGTACAGGTTCGTAATCGGTTCCAAGAAGAGAGATGTAACATACTTCATCAGATTCATCCAATCTAATTTCCTTGACTACATTCTGAATTTCACGCAACATATCTTGCTTCATCTCATTAAGTAGTTGCTCTTTTTCCATTTTCTCACCTCAGCAATTAAATTAGATTTACTACTATTCTCCATTACCACTCAACAATCCTCCCGTTAGCACAATGCGGCTGCCGATCTATGCCAGCAGCCGCGTC
>NZ_JAOQIO010000100.1:0-1033 GCF_025567575.1 Paenibacillus baimaensis
CGAGGAGCTGAAGTGAAGAAACCCTCTATCTACATAGCAGCTGCAAATACGATTGAGGACTTCGCTTCTCCGAAAGCAACGCATCGTCTGCTTGCGACGAGTGTCTTTCACTGGGAGGATAACCGCATTGGTGCAAGTTGGCCGCCAATCCGTGTCTCGGACGACGAATGGCTCGTATCTTATCATGGAAAGAAAGACGTTGTGTTTGGCTACACGCAGTCCTTCATGATTGTGAAGGAGCAGCCGAACGATTTCCCGGTAGTAACACATCGGTGCTCAGAGCGGCTGATGTTCGCAGATAGAGAGTGGGAGATGCCTTCCGATTATCCGACGCCTTGCTTATTTACCACAGCTGGTATCGTCGTGGGAGATGAGCTGATCATGTCATACGGTGCTGCTGATCAGAAAGTAGGAATTTCTTGGGTCAACTTTAAAGAGTTAACGGATTACATCCGTTGTTTCGACGAGAACGGTAGTGCCATTAAAACATATTCGAAGCAAGATTGAGAAAAAGGGTAACAAAACTAACAGCATCAGCTACTACATATCTATCGGTAAAGCTAAAAGGCATGAGTCCGGTACAGTGCCGAATTCATGCTTTTAGTATTTTTCGATTGGTGAGGAGTGCTCTTTCATTTATCCAAAACACCTTCTCATAAAAACAGTAAGATTCATCAAGTATAAAAGGAAGATCCATCATTCTCGCCAATCAGGAAAGCGTTTTATAATAGTGTTTGTAGGCTAGTGCCGCAGAGATCACGTCTCGATAGCCGATGCTTCGAACTTGATAGTAGTCTTTAAGATTAAAATCTAACAACATGGAGGTGAACGGGATATGAGCGTTAGAACATTGGAAGTGAAACAACGTGTCGGAACGGCGAAGGTTAGCAAGAACAGGGGGAAGTTGTTTCTCACAAACTTAGATCTCTACGTTTTGCTTATTCCTGGACTATTATTTTTACTATTATTCAAATATACGCCCATGTATGGAATTATCATTGCGTTCATGGATTTCAACATTTTCGATGGGTTT
>NZ_JAOQIO010000083.1:0-2911 GCF_025567575.1 Paenibacillus baimaensis
CGAATGAATGAGTATTCGTTAGATAAATCCTTAATACTGAGGGACTGGGAACGATAGTACAATGGACGTACCTAGGAAGTAATTTCTTCCTTTATTACATCCATTTTTAGTTTAGCCAGGGATTTGTTCTCTCTCGTAATAGGTTGTCGAAATCCCATACACTTAGATGATCCGTTTTTCTTCACAAACACAACATAAGTACTAGCTTTATACAATAATAGAAGCTCCGGAAATGTCTCCAGAGCTTCTTGATAAATTAAAGCGATTCAGCCACATTTATTCAATTATCATGAGAGAACGGACTAACTTTCATGTATGTGTGTGGTACAACGCAGGGGATGCAACGGGCAGTAATGTACATAATGCCAAATGCAGGATTTTCCTTCTTTTTAAGCGAATATTGAGAGCGAAAGCTCATTCAAAGGGGTTTTACAATGCTGCCTGCTCCCGCAAAACGTGTGTTATCCATCGCGATCCCCGCCATCGGCGAAGCCTATTTGCAGAGCCTGCTCGGCGTCGTCGATGCCTGGTTTATCGCCAGAATTGGTCTAGTTGCCGTGAATGCTGTTGGCTTAACGAATATATACAGCCTCACCTATATCGGTGTATTCACTGCGGTGTCCACGGCAGTGTCCGTTTTTCTCTCGCGGGCCGTGGGCGCAAATGATGCAAAGCGAGGACGCTCAGCCGTCTGGCACGGCTATGTCATTGCCTTGGTTTTGAGTCTCATCCTATCGGCTGCTTCTGTCCTTTTCGCTGTGCCTCTGCTGCACATCATGGGTGCATATGGAGAGCTCGAAGCGACCGCTCTGCCTTACTTTTGCGTCGTGCTTGGCATATCCCCGCTGATCGCGCTGTTTACCACTCAATCGGCAGCCTTTCGGGCTACGGGGGATACCAAAACGCCTCTGAAAGTGGCACTTGAAATGAACGCAGTTCATGTGGTGCTCGATTATATATTGATCTTCGGAGTCGGATGGATCTCAGGGTTCGGTTTAGCTGGAGCGGCGTGGGCTATGGTGCTGGCCCGTTTGTACGCGTTTCTTCGCTTATGGTGGAAATCACGGAGCGTGGGGGCGATCTGCCTGCGCAAAGAGGACTTCACATGGCGCCCGTCTGTGCTGGTCGAGATGGTTACGTTTGCCGTTCCTGCAGCTGCCGAACGGCTCTCCATGAGGCTTGGACAGGTCATCTACTTCGGTATGATCGTGCGCATGGGCATCAACGTGTACGCGACCCATACCATCGCAGGCACGCTGACGGTGTTTGCGTCAACCGTCGGCGCGGGGTTTGCCACGGCCGCGATCGTGACCATCGGGCAGGCTATCGGAGGCAAAGACATTTCCGCCGTGCAAGCGTACCGACGTTGGAGCTATATCCTGTCGGCCATCTCGATGACCGTCATCACCGCTGCTATTTGCATTTTCTCACCATGGATCGGATTGCTTTTTTCGGATAACCAGCAGGTCATCCAGCTGCTGATTATCGTTTTGGCCATCGATACCATCTCGCAGCCGTTTCTCGCCTCCACGCTAGTGGACACCTCCGCTATCCAAGCGGGAGGAAACAGCAAATATCCGATGATCGTGACTACCATCGGCATCTGGGGGATTCGCACGCTTGGCGTGTACTTCTTTGCTTGGTACCAAGGATGGGGTCTGCCCGCCGTATGGGCCAGCATCGCCGCTGATAACGTGCTGAGGGCCGTTTTGTTTGCAAGGTATCGAAGACGTCGTAGAGCAGTAGGGTCAATGTAACTACCACGAAAGAACGGACTAACTTTCATGCTCTGTGGTGCAACGCAGGGGATGCATGGGAGGCTAACGGGAGACGATAGCACAATAAACAGGGAGCAGATTGCATCGGCAGCTGCTCCCTGTTTTGATTTAAGTAACGGGCAGTTTTGCGTGGTGCTTTGTTGAACTTTGTTGGGGGATTGAATATGTATTTCTATATTATGATAAGATTGCAAAGAGGGAATAAGTTGAGATGACCAATAAACAAAAAAATACCCAGTAAAGAAACACTAAAAAATGGAGTGTTAAGATATGAATTCTCATGGATCCTTTTTAAGGCAGATTCAACTGAAGAGACAGAGTGTCTCTTCCTACAATTACTATCCTTTTAGTCTTGGGGTAATTAAAAGTCTCGAAAAGCTTGATTTCCACCCCAAGGTAACATATATAGTTGGTGAAAATGGAATGGGAAAATCAACGCTAATGGAGTCAATTGCAGTAGCGTGGGGGTTTAATCCTGAGGGTGGGACTATAAACTTTTCATTTTCAACTCGATCTACTCATTCTAACCTATATGAATATATTCAATTGATAAAAGGTCCTCATCGACCCAAAGATGGTTTCTTTTTTAGAGCTGAAAGTTACTATAATCTTGCTACAAATATTGATCATCTTGATAGTCAATTTTCTTTCGGTCGTCCAATTAAAGAATCTTACGGTGGGAAGTCATTACATGAACAGTCACATGGTGAGTCGTTTTTTTCAACATTCGTCCATCGTTTTGGAGGCAAAGGATTATATATTTTGGATGAACCTGAGGCTGCATTGTCCCCACTCCGTCAAATGGCGATGCTTGCTCGTATTCATGAGTTGGTTCAACAAAACTCACAATTTATCATTTCAACTCACTCCCCAATCCTTATGGCATATCCGGATTCGATTATATATAATCTGAAACCAGATGGAATTGAAATCAGGTCTTTGGAGGAAACCGATCATTACGTGATTATGAGGCAGTTTCTAAATAACAAAGACAACATGCTCAAGCAGTTATTTGAGAATCAAGCAAAAGACGAATGAAAGAAATTTACGAGTGTGAGTTATGCTAACGTATAACAATAGCTTAACCAGACATGAACATGAGGACAATCCTCTATACTTCTTGGTACGAAATG
>NZ_JAOQIO010000087.1:0-1083 GCF_025567575.1 Paenibacillus baimaensis
CGCACGCTTGGCGTGTACTTCTTTGCTTGGTACCAAGGATGGGGTCTGCCCGCCGTATGGGCCAGCATCGCCGCTGATAACGTGCTGAGGGCCGTTTTGTTTGCAAGGTATCGAAGACGTCGTAGAGCAGTAGGGTCAATGTAACTACCACGAAAGAACGGACTAACTTTCATGCTCTGTGGTGCAACGCAGGGGATGCATGGGAGGCTAACGGGAGACGATAGCACAATAAACAGGGAGCAGATTGCATCGGCAGCTGCTCCCTGTTTTGATTTAAGTAACGGGCAGTTTTGCGTGGTGCTTTGTTGAACTTTGTTGGGGGATTGAATATGTATTTCTATATTATGATAAGATTGCAAAGAGGGAATAAGTTGAGATGACCAATAAACAAAAAAATACCCAGTAAAGAAACACTAAAAAATGGAGTGTTAAGATATGAATTCTCATGGATCCTTTTTAAGGCAGATTCAACTGAAGAGACAGAGTGTCTCTTCCTACAATTACTATCCTTTTAGTCTTGGGGTAATTAAAAGTCTCGAAAAGCTTGATTTCCACCCCAAGGTAACATATATAGTTGGTGAAAATGGAATGGGAAAATCAACGCTAATGGAGTCAATTGCAGTAGCGTGGGGGTTTAATCCTGAGGGTGGGACTATAAACTTTTCATTTTCAACTCGATCTACTCATTCTAACCTATATGAATATATTCAATTGATAAAAGGTCCTCATCGACCCAAAGATGGTTTCTTTTTTAGAGCTGAAAGTTACTATAATCTTGCTACAAATATTGATCATCTTGATAGTCAATTTTCTTTCGGTCGTCCAATTAAAGAATCTTACGGTGGGAAGTCATTACATGAACAGTCACATGGTGAGTCGTTTTTTTCAACATTAGTCCATAGTTTTGGAGGCAAAGGATTATATATTTTTGATGAACCTGAGGCTGCATTGTCCCCACTCCGTCAAATGGCGATGCTTGCTCGTATTCATGAGTNGAACATTCGTCCATCGTTTTGGAGTCAAAGGATTATATATTTTGGATGAACCTGAGGCTGCATTGTCCCCACTCCGTCAAATGGCGAT
>NZ_JAOQIO010000119.1:0-21333 GCF_025567575.1 Paenibacillus baimaensis
GATCCATTGATGATGCGGACGATGTTGTACAGGAAACCTATATTCGGGCATGGCAGAACTGAGATCGATTCAGACAGGACTCATCCATTAAAACATGGATCTACCGCATAGCGTCGAACTTATGCCTGGACAAGCTGAGGCAAGCGAAGCGCCGTACGCTTCCCGTTGACCTGTCCGACCCGGCGATCAAGATTGTCGAACCGAACGAGACACTGCCAGACTCGTCCTGGATTTGGCCCTCACCCGAATTTGGAAAAAATCCGGAAGATACTTTCGTTCGCAAGGATACCCTTCTGCTCTGCTTTATCGCACTCTTGCAAACATTGCCGCCTCGTCAACGCACGGTTCTTATTCTGAAGGATGTCTTTGAATGGTCTTCGAAACAAATTACGGAAACGAAAAATCCAGTTCTTTTTACTCTAACTGAAAGCAACAATATTTAAGAAAATAGACTTATTTTATTAGGGGAAGGGGGGATAGTTTATACTTTTTTTCAAAAGTGTATATTGTAGCAGGGTAAAGGCACTACGAATCGCCGCACTGTATTTTGAAGGCTCTGTTTTCGTTTATTGTTGATTTTCGACCAAAAGAAAACCGCCCACTGAAAAGGCGGTTAATCCAACTATCGTTTCCGATAGTTCTACATATTATACTAAAATTAAGAGGTTGCTTAACCTACCGACTCAAAAAGTGGTAGAAAAAATATGAAACCGGTCATTAAAGAGGGTGTTTGTATAGTTCAATTACATTGCCATCGGGATCGCATAAATGGGCAACCCTGGCATTCCAGGCTCGCCGATCGTGAGGTTCGTTAAGGAGTACCACCCCTTTATCTTTTAAACGAGAACAAACGTCATCGACTTGGTCAACAGAAAAAGTGAGTAAGAATTTTGATTGTGATGCTTCATCGGTTGGAAGATTGTTTTCACCAATCACTTCTGCCATATTTTCACGGGAAAAAATTTCGATTTTGGTTTCGCCAGTATTAAACGATGCGAACTGCATCTCCTCAGAGGAAAATCCCAATGGAAACTCCATCACGTCTCTGTAAAACGCTACACTTTTATCAAAGTTTTTTACCAATAGTCTAACTTGCGACAGTTTCACCATCCCACTACCTTTCTGTACAAAATGAGGGTAACCCAATATTACAAGACTTTCCTATAACCAGTTTAACATAATCGCGGAAACCTGTATTGTAATAACACGACAACTTGCCTTTTTTTGATGTATGGTTCTCCGAGGTTGTCTTAACTAATCTGCCAGTTAGTTTAGGAAGAAAAAGATGTTCTGCGAAGATTGGTGTTTGTCTCATTTACAGTAAACAGGCAAGAGACGACCAGCATATTCTTCTTATTCGACGTTGTGTTCTCATATTCCTTGCTGTCTAAGTAACGGAACCAAGCCAGATAATGTTGCAAATACTTGGTTGCTACGCCATTAAAGCGGTCAATCCAACGTTTCAAACGACTATGATAGCTGTTTACATTCTGAATGTGGTAGACACCTTTAACACGCTGTTTCCCATCCGACTTGAAGCGGTAATGGGCTAATCCTTTCGTATTCGCATAGGAACTGAATGCCCTCCATGAATCAGTACAAAGTACGTTTGACTCGGATAAATGACAGACGATAGCCTCATCCATTTTAGCTGTCCGAATACGTCCACGTCCAAGAACGCCAGAGAAAGTCATCTTCTGACGGTTGCGAGCAACCAATACACATATTTGGTCGTTACTGATGCCACGATATTTAGCTTTGCCACCACGTTTACGGGACTTGCGTTCAGAGATATTCCTATTGCCCTTTTCGGAGAACAAGAAATAGGTCTTATCCATTTCGACGATGTCCTGAAATGTTTCGGTTGGAATTTGTTTCAGAGCGGCAAGGATCTTATGCCGCCAGTAAAATAGGGTTACATGAGTTACCTCATAATGCAACAGATCGGCACATTTCTTCAGTAAAAAACCCTCAATCATACATTCGATGAATCGAACCCAAAGGTGAGGTCTTCTGGTGCGTTGAAGAGGGGTGTGGGTAAGGTCGTTGAAGGTTTGACGGCAGGATTTACAGCGGTAACGTTGCCGTTTTCAATACCCTAAGATGCTCCTGTACTGAAGAATGAGGGTGATGAGAATGTTTAAATTGATCAAGTGGCTGGAGTATATGGTTTGCTCGAAGGGGTTTTGTTTTGCCGCCTCCAACAGCCGCGTGACTCGCTCGTTAATCCACTCCTCTGAACGACCTCGTCTCGAAGAAAACAACTCTTTGATTTTGGCATTAAGCGTTTCTTTGTCCGTTTGCAAGATCGAATATGAAGTTGGAAACGACTTTAAAAAACGAAGCGAAACGCCAGAATACATAGCTCCGAAGACACCTTTGTACGCAGGGAAAACCTGATCCAAAACAGCTTGAAACTGGAGTTTAGTCTGCACACACATTTTTGAAAGAGACTCATATTGTCTTGTTAAATAGCGCAGATTAAGCAGTTGCACACCCCTTTTCTTAAAGGGTTCAAATTCTTCTTTGTAGTACAGTTCTCCCAAGAGATAAGCATCAGCAGCATCTGTTTTTACTTTACGAAGTCTGGACTTAAGCAAGAACTGAACCACCGGACTTTGGTAATGTCCGGTTGCTTCTAGAACAAGCAAAGGACGTTGTCCAGACGTATGCTCTACATCATGAACAGTTTGAAGTAGCTTCGACAGCCCTTCATGGGTACGGTTTACCGCGCTCTAAAAAGGCTTGTCCATGGCTAGTCCATGGCTCTCTCCTTTAGAAATATCTAACCCGATAACAGGATTCATTCAGTCTCTCCTCGATATAGATTTACCGGTAGCCCCTAAGGGTACAACTTGTCGCTCCATAGCATCGCTTGTTATACGGGATCTGCGTCCCACGGGCAGTTACGTTCGACCCGGCTACCTTAATCCTGAAAGCAAATGCAAAAAGGATCAACCAGAAAAAACTGGTTGACCTTATAATACGAACGGGCAGTTTAACGCAAAACAGGAGGTTGTTGTAACTTAGCAGCCGTTCTGTAAGGGTAGTTGAAATAGTTTAGAATTGTGTTGAGGACAGACAGACGTAATATAGTAAGAAGGAAACAAAATTTCCTAAAACAAAGGGAGGCAGGAGAACGTGTCGAACATGGACAAGGAAAACCAGGCTCTGGAGAAAGCGAAAATGGTGTATGAAACAGGCGAGATCATAAGAACCGATATCCTGGCGGGTCTGGATGCCGAGCGACGGTCGCTGGGCGTGCCGTCTGCCAGTGGTGACGTGGTCGTGGATCGCTCCACGGACGGATCGGAGTGCCGGATCGTGTTCGCCAGCCTACCTCCGGAGGAAACCGATAACCTGATCCGCCGGGAGCTGGATGCTGCCGTCTCCGGCGGTTACAGCCTGGAGTGGAAGTACTACGGTCACGATACGCCAATCGACCTGCCCGAGCGGCTCGTCGCCGCCGGGTTCGAGGCCGAGGATGAGGAGGAAGTGTTGGTCCTGCCATTGGACGAGGCATCGCTGGCTGCCTTCGGTGACGGCGGCGAACACGAGATCAGGATCGTCCGAGAAGAGCGCGACCTGGTGGACTACGCCGAGGTGTCCCGCGAGATTGGCAGGCACAACGTGGAGGAGGAGCGGCGCGCGCTGGCCCTTAAGTTGAAGGAGAATCCGGACGAGATGAGCATCCACATTGCCTACGTTGACGGCGAGCCCGTCGCCTGTGGGCGGGTCTACTTCCGGCCCGGAGGGCCCTACGCCGAACTAGCCGGGGGTCGCACCAAGACCACACACCGGAGACGGGGACTGTTCACCGCGCTGGTCGCCTCGCGGTTGCAGGAAGCCCGTGATCGCGGCCGGACGCACGCCTTCGTCGACGCGCTGCCGACCTCCGCGCCGATCCTGCGCAAGCAGGGCTTCCAGTTCGTGACTCAGACGCAGCCGTTCGTGTTGGAGCAACCCGTTGAGCGCCGACGATGATTGGGCAGAAAAGAGCAAGATGAAGATAACAAATGCATCTTTTTTAGATGGATATAAGATGTGAATGGAGTACCTTTTGAGCTAACAGGCACTATAGACATGACGGCAGCCGGCACACGGCTGCCTTTGTCTTTTGAAGTAACGGGCAGCATAGAATAATAAGAAGTGCCTAGGAACTAAAGGATTGTAAACACACATGATGTATATAAAAGTAATATTTGGAGGAATCGGATTTTATGGTAATAGGTCGTTTTCCTGAGCGTATTGTAGTTATTGGGGCAGGGATGGCGGGTTTGGTATGCACTTTGGAGCTTATGAAACAAGGATATAACGTGCGTTTATTAGAGGCAAATAGTCAACCGGGTGGTCGCATATACACGATGCGGGATCAATTTGCCGACGGATTGTTTTGCGAAATCGGGGCTGCCTTCATTGGAGCGCATCATTTTCTCACATTGAGTTATGCCCAGCAAGCCGGGGTTCAATTAATAAATTTACCAGTCCCCAATAGAAGTTTGTCATATATCGACGGGAGATTAATAATAGATTCTCCGGCAGAACCTGCACTATGGCCTGTTTCACTTACAGCCGAGGAAAGAATTTTAGGATATGCGGGAATGTTGGAAAAGTATCTCAAGCCGGGGCTTAAAGCGATGGGTAATCCTTTTTTGCCGGGCTGGCCCACAAAACAAGCGGCACAGCTCGATTCAATGACAATGGAAGAATATCTTAAAGGTCAAGGAGCATCTTCGGGTGCGATTAAGCTGTTTGAAATCGGATATATGCAGATGTTAGGTGATGGTATTCGCAAAGTATCTGCATTACAGCGACTGCTTGACCTAAAAATGGCCAGTTCCGAAGGAAGTGCAAAGACTATAGTAGGTGGAATGGATCAACTACCGAAAAAGCTTGCCCTTACAATTGGCTCTAATATCAGTTATGGATGTGTTGTGACGCATATTGAACATAGTAATAAAGGAGTAACTATCCAATTTAATAATTCCGGCGAAGTTTTCACTATCCGCTGTGATCGGGCCATTGTGGCCATTCCCTCTACAGTCTTGCGTACAATTCATTTTTCTCCGCCACTTAGCAAAGAAAAAAATGATGTCATTCAAAATCAACTTTCTACTTCCGTTACGCGTACCGTCATACAAAGCCGAACTAGATTCTGGAACAACTTAAGTTCCTTTACTACAGTAAATACGGATCTGAAAATTGGATGGTTGCTTGATGCTACATTCACTCAAACGACATCAAGGAGGGGGTTAATTAGTTCGTACTCCTCTGGTGAATCGGCGCGAGAAATATCTAGAGCTGGTAATTTTAATTCAGCTGTATCAGAAATCAAACAGGTGCTTCCTGAATTGTCGTATAATTATGAAGGTGGGACGGTCTTTTCTTGGGATCATAATCCTTACTCCCGAGGTGCGTATGCTTGGTATAAGCCGAAACAGATGATTCGAATGCTCCCAACACTGTCTGCCGAACAAGGTAGAATTTACTTTGCTGGCGATAATACAAGTCTTTTTCCCGGTTGGATTGAAGGTGCGATCTCTTCTGCGTTACGAACTGTAAATCAAATTATTGCCGGAAACAGCATATAGTACGGTAATGTATGTATTAATAACTAGTACAAGACAATAACCTGAGCCATGAGGTTGCCGTGGGATATATTAGAGCTTCAAATTAGTAAAAGAACGTCCGCAGCCTCGCTACGGGTACTTTACCTCAATAAACAAACAGAACGTGGCTGCCGGCATGTTTGGGACAGCCTCTTTATGTTTTTATAAAAGACTCTGTGGGGAATGTTATCTTTCTCAAGAACAGAAAAGCCTACGGCACACGCAAGATCAAAGTGAAGCTCAACGAGCGCGTGTTCATCGTCTCAAGACCCCGCATTGGCCGCATCATGAAAGAGAAAGGTCTCGTTTCCACTTACACGGTAGCACAATACAGCAAACTGCAGCAAATTTGGATATTTTAAAGTAATGGTGGTTTTAGCCTCTCGTATCGAGGACAATCACAATTTCTGAGCCCGGTGCACGCAATTAATTTCCCCGATAGCCCATAATGTTTTACTTATTGCTCCTTAGACGTATACTTAAGCTATTAACGTATTAGGAGGTCTATTTTCGATGAGCTATGAATCTTATTTTCAAAGCAAGAGAGAACAGCATTTAGATGAACTGAAGCAATTTCTAGCCATACCGAGCATATCTGCTTTGTCCACTCATAAGAATGACGTCAATGAAGCGGCCCAATGGGTTGCTGCCACTTTGAAGAAGGCGGGTCTTGAGAACGTAGAGGTACATCCAACAGCAGGACATCCTATCGTATATGCTGATTATATTCATGCGCCAGGCCAACCAACAGTCCTCGTCTATGGCCATTATGATGTGCAGCCCGTCGACCCGCTAAATCTTTGGGAGACTCCTCCATTCGAGCCGACTATCCGCAACGACAAGTTATATGCACGTGGTGCAACTGATGATAAAGGGCAACTCTTCCTGCATATGAAAGCAATCGAGGCGCTTCTTAGTCAAGAACACGCACTCCCAGTGAACATGAAGTTTTGTATTGAAGGAGAAGAGGAAATCTCCAGTCCTAACCTGCCTGCCTTCATGGAAGCCAATGCGAACAAGCTGGTTACAGACGTTGTTCTTATATCTGATACTTCTCTCCTTGCCAAAGGAAAGCCTGCTATCTCCACGGGCCTGCGCGGATTATGCTCACTGGAAGTGGCGATAAATACAGCCAATACGGATCTGCATTCCGGTTCATTCGGCGGGGGTGTGCCTAATGCGCTTCACGCTCTGATTTCTCTGCTGGCTACTTTGCATGATGACCAAGGGCGAGTTGCAATAGAGGGCTTCTACGAAGGCGTTCCAGAGCTTTCCGCAGCAATGCGGGAGGAATTTAAGAAGCAAAATCATAACGAAGAAGAATTGAGAACTAAACTCGGACTCGAAGCATTGTACGGGGAAGAAGGCTATTCTTTTGTGGAGCGAATTGGTGCAAGGCCGACTCTTGAGCTGAATGGCGTGTATGGCGGTTTTCAAGGCGAGGGTACCAAAACAGTCATTCCCAAGGAAGCACATGCCAAGATCACCTGCCGTCTTGTCGGTGACCAGGATCCATCCCAAGTGCTGGATCGCATTGTCACTCATATGGAGTCACATATTCCAGTAGGAGCGAAGCTTGTTGTGAAGCGCGGTGAAAAAGCTCGTGCCTTCAACATGGACCCGTCCATCCCAGTGCTGCAAAAGGCAGCTGACGCCTATGAGGAAGTGTATGGCACACGTGCTCTGTTTACTAAGGATGGCGGATCAATTCCGATTGTTGAGACGTTCTCTCGTGTATTAGAGGCTCCCGTCGTTATGATGGGTTTTGGCCTGCCTGATGAGAATCTACATGCACCTAATGAGCATTTTAATCTGGAGAATTTCGACAAGGGATTGTTAACGATTGTTTCTTTTTTGAAACGGCTTTAAACTGATACTAAAATATAACCATTGAATAAACGTAAAAGCAGCTACCGCAGAGGAAACTCTGAGGCAGCTGCTTTTTGCATGTGCGCCCGGCATGGGCGATAACTAGGCGGTGCAAGTCCGCTACAGGCAAGGATGTCGGTCGCGAGGCCGAATCTGAAGGAAGCCGGAAGCAAACCCTCGGTCTGACGAACAGAAATCACATAGAAGGCATGGTGAGAGGAATGAGCTTGAATGTTCTTGTCATTCGACATCATTGTCGGAAGTCAACATCATTATTACATTGAAAGTCGCTTAAATTGCGGCTTTTTTTAGTTATGACGCGTTAAAATGTTGGCAGGTTCCCTGTGTGATTTCTAAAAACTGATTGACATCCTCGGATGGATTTAAGGTGAATTGCATGTTGATTTTATTAGATTTTTTTTGATTTTCTGGAGAATAGATATGAGTGAAAGTAGCTATTGTCAGGTGACAAGAACATTATCTCATTAAAACTAACTATTGGTTGCACACAAGTATTCTTGAGAATGTAATAGCAGAATTGCATGATTGTTTAGCAGGATGCTTTCTTCTTCTAATCATGATTCTGACTGTATAATGAAGATGTGCTAAAAAAACTTCTAGCAGGAATAGAGGAGGATAAAGACATGGTGTATAAGTATCGAGTGTTAACGGATGAGCAAAAGTGGCAGTTTGAAACGGAAGGTTATTTAATAGCCAAAGGCTTGTTTACAGATGAGCAACTAGCGGAGATTGACAGAACCTTTGATGACATAAGCCAACAGATGATCCCGGGACATTTTGAGCCCGATTTGCAGCAGGAAACGATCGATCCGTTAAAACGCTATCCGAGGGTCATGCATCCGCATCGGTTTAATGAAACAGCCAAACGGTATATGCTGCATCAACCGGTAATGGAAGTACTTGCTGATTTGTATGAGGAAGAACCGTTGGCGGCCCAAAGCATGTTCTATTTCAAGCCTCCGGGTGCACGGGGACAGGCGCTTCATCAGGATAACTTCTACTTAAAGGTCGAGCCGGGCAACTGCATCGCCGCTTGGACGGCAATCGATCCTGCGGATGAGGAGAACGGCGGGCTGTTAGTTGTGCCTAAGACGAGTTCGTATGATATCGTATGTCCTGAATTGTCTGATTCCAAGGAATCGTTTACTACCCACTTTGTGAAGCCGCCTAAGGATCAGAAGCCAATTCCGGTTTTGATGGAGCGGGGAGATGTACTCTTTTTCAATGGGAATCTGATTCACGGCTCATACCGCAATAAGACCAAAGATCGTTTCCGACGCTCGTTCATTTGTCATTATGCCAACAGCTCCGCTACGCGCATTGGCACGCATTATCGTCCTCTGTTCCGTGCCAACGGCATGCCGGTTGAGCTGGAGGCTAATCCGAATGGAGGACCATGCGGCGTTGAGTATGATACACCATATGTCCACTAAGCGTGAGCCACGGCTCGAGGTACTAATGTCCTGGTGGGGGATGAACGGACTGGGAGATCAAAACGGTGCCGGTGACGAATGGAGCATGGAGGAGAAGGTGAGGCGCATCGACGAGGCAGGCTACGACGGCATTAACGGCATGCTGCCAGAAGGCAAGGAGGCCGAACGATGGCATCGATTGCTGGATCAATACAACCTTTCATACAGCGTAAATGCGTATCCTAAAACGGTGGAGGAACTGGACGTGTTTCTTTGCAAGGCAAAATCGTTCGGAAGAATCGATTTTGTTAACGTACAGGTGATGAGGCCCTTTCTGGTCGGAGAGCAAGCAGTGCAACTGCTTGCGGGCATGGCGGAGTTGTCGAGGTCTGCGGGAATCCCGGCATTTATCGAAACGCACCGCGGTACGATTACACAGGATCTGCTGCGAACGGTAGAGTATGCTCACCGCTTGCCTGGGCTTGAGCTTACAATTGACTTCTCACATTATGTCGTTGCCGGGGAAATGTATACGGTGTCCGATGAGGCAGAAGAACTGCTCCAGGCGCTGCTCCCTCTGACGAAGAGCATCCACGCTCGCATATCAAACGGAGAGCAGGTGCAGATCGACGTGCCCATGTTTGGAAGCGCGGATGAGGAGGGTGCAGCTGACCTTGAGTTCGAACACCCGATGTTGAAGCACTTTCAACGTTGGTGGCTCGTAGGGATGCGCAACTGGCGTCAAGTGGCACAGAAAGGCGAGATGCTCCCGTTTGTCTGCGAGTTGGGGCCGCCCCCTTATGCGATCACTGTGAGCGGCCAGCACGACAAGCAGTGTGAGGTGAGCGACCGCTGGACGCAAGCGCTACTGTTTGCAAGGATCGCCCGATCCTTGTGGGAACGGGTTTAAACAAAGACGTTTAGGATTTACAAACTCTTGTTTTTGTCAATATCTTTTTGAGTCAGAGCGATCATAATAAAAGAGAGCCACATCGTTTTTATGAAAATATTTAAGGGTGAAGGAAAGAGGGTGTCCCAAAAGCCATGAAAATGGCGAGAGGCACCCTCTTTTCAAATTCGTATAATAAAAAGAAACCCTTCTTTGGTAAAATGGAAGTGTGACCCACCATTTGGACTGGGAAGGCAAAACCTCCTTAATGACCCTGCGTCAGTTCCCGACACCGGAAGAGATTGTCTCTACAGGTGCCAGAGGTGTTCTCGAACATTGGGTGAAGCGCGGAGTCGGCATCAAGAGAGCGAAGAAGCTCTTGCTACAGCCGAACTTACCGAAGGACTACGAGCTGCGAGAATAGAGCTGATGAGCTTGCTCGATCAGTTTGAGTTTTTCACGAAACAAGTGGAAACCGTCATGAATCAAGTCATGGAGATATTGAATGAAATTCCTGGAGCCACACCGATGTTGTATATACCCGGCGTCGGTGTACGGTTGCAGGGTTCCTTGCGGAGGTCGGCGATCTGAGTCATTATGGCCATGGGCAACAGATCATCCGCTTGGCAGGCTTGAATCTAAAGGAAAACAGTTCCGGTAAACGGAAGGGAAAGACCGGCATTACCAAACGTGGACGCTCTCGACTGAGAGCCTTGTAGTTCCGTTGCGTGATGTCTTTGGTAGCCAAGAATGAAGAGTTTAAGGCCACTCATACGTATTTCACAACACGAAGTCAAAACCCGCTGAAAAAGAAGCAGTCTCTAATTGCGCTCGTGGAAAACTGATACGCGTCTTTCACACGCTGGGGACGAAGCAACGATCGTACAACGCAAACGACGTTCTTGGACCGTTACGCCTTACCCAACTACAACAGATGGCAGCTTAAATTGTAGGGCAACAATTACCTGAAATCTCACTCAACAACAGAGTTGCAAAATGACAATTGAAGCACCTGAGAAGCCGATGTTTACATTTCCATAAGAACAATGACCCCGTTTAGGAGCAAGAATCCACCTCCACCCCTTGGCAGACAGAACGAAGGAATGTAAGGGCATAGACCCAGCGTTTCATGGGGGGGTAAACCCGAGGTAAGATGTGAGATCTCTGTGCGAAACTCTAAGGTGTCGAAGTTGTAATCTAAGAATGAGTGAGAATACAGGTGAAAACATTACTTTATTGTGGGAGGTTGTATTCATAATGAACGTGATCAAGGTAATGATTCTAGACGATGAAGTGTTGGCCATCAGGCATTTGAATCATTTGATTCCATGGGGGGAGCACGGTTTTGAGGTTGTTGCGGAAACAACATACCCGCAGCAAGCATTGGAACTGTTTCGGAAGTATCGTCCGCAAGTGATTTTTGCCGATATCAGAATGCCTGGTATGGACGGTTTGGAGTTCAGTAAATCTGTGCTGCAAACGGACATACCTGTCCATATTGTGCTGCTTACTTCTTATAAGGAATTCGATTACGCAAAAGAAGCTGTCAAAATCGGTGTGTTTGATTACTTATTGAAGCATGAACTGAATCCGGACGAGCTGATTGCCGTACTGCAGCGGATCCGTAGGGAATTGGAGGATCTGGAGCAGAAAGAGATACTGATCCGGCGCCAGCTGTTCTATGATCTGCTCAAAGGTACAGAACCGACTCACGAGCAAACGAGGCTATTAAAGAACGAGGGCAAACGCCACGGCAATCATTTTGTATTTTTACTGTTGGGCTCCAATGTCCCTATCCCTGTAATCCCGTTCATGCTCAAGGAACCGCGGACTGAACCTTTTCTTATAAATGAGATTCCTTTCGATGCCGGCTTTCACTGCTTATCCGTGCTTCCTTTAGAACAGCAGCAGTGGGGAGTGATCCTGGCCGTTCTTAAACCTTACAGTTACCTGCAGGCGCACAACGAAACAATGGCGATGGCCCGGTTTCTGCAACAAACTTATAAGGTGCAGCGCGGTGAAACCGCATCAGTAACGATCTCCCCTCTCTTTCATGAGCTAACCGATTTACATCGAATCTATGTTGGCTGCGAACGGACCGTGAGGCATTCCCCTTTTTTTGATAAAGAAAGCATCATCGAGCCCGATATCGTTCCGGAGAAAGCCGCAGAGCTCCGTGCGGAGATTAGACAATATGTAAGCCGTGCGGCCGCTCAACTCGATCTGCATCAGGCGGAACAGGTTTGTTTAACGATTACAGAAGCTTTTGCTGATATTATTAAGCGATTACATTTAGAGGCCGCATTGCTGCTGTGTCGGGAGCTCGCCGTTCTATTGGATTCGTTTCGCGTGAAGAGGGGGATCAAGAGGTTGGAGGAGCAGTTGAAGGAAGAGGTAGAAGCCGCTGAGAATTGGTTTACTTTCGTTCAAGTTGCGCAATGGTTCCAGCAAATGTTCAGTGAGGCGGTTCGTGAAGCGGAAGAAATTCTCAATAAGCGCTACTCATGGAAAGTCCGGCAAACGATGGATCAGATTCGTGAAAAATACCAAGAGGCATTAACCGTTGAAAGCTTAGCTGAAGAGTTAGGAATCAGCGGCGACAGGCTGCGGCATTTGTTTAAACAAGAGACAGGCATGACTGTATTGGATTATTTGATACAAATTCGTATGGAGCATGCCAAGAAAATGCTTCGGGACAAACGGATTAAAGTTTATGAAATCGCCGAGAAGGTGGGGTATAAGAACAGCCAATATTTCAGTCAAGTATTCCGCAAGATGGTGGGGGTCAATCCTCTGGTCTACGCAGAAGGGAAGCGAGTCGCCGATGAAATGGAAAATTAAGAGTAAGCTGATTTTTATCACCTTTTGTATCGTCTCCATCTCGTTATTGTGCAGCGGTTCCATCACTTATTACTATGTAACCGGGATTATCCGGGAGCAATCTATACAAGACAGCCAGGCCAAGCTCTCCCAGAACTCTTTTCAAATCAAGCGTATTCAGGAGAGAACTGAGAAAATTGCGGAGTATATTATCAGTGACAACGATATTCAATCATTGCTCAAAACGAACGACCTGCTTACTATGGAGCAGGACTATTTTAAAAAAAAAGCAATTGAGGAGAGACTCAGGAAATTTACAGCCTTGAACGATTTTATTACTAACGTTCTAATTGTCAGAGCGGACGGGGAGATGTTCTCGAATAACTCCGGCTATGAGAATTACTTCGAATCTTATTTGCAGGAGATGTGGTTTACGGAGTTGGCAGCGGAAGGCGGTAACCCCTGGTTCTCCACTCCACATCCGTTCTATTATGAAAACGGCAAAGGGTACCTGCCTACTGTGAGCTACGTAGTCCGGTATCGCAGTATCGTGGAGCCGGATGATCCCGGAGCGCTTCATACTTTAATCATCGATATCAAATATTCCGAGTTTACTGCTGCCTTACAACAAAGCTTGGGGCAGTACGAACAAATGGTTCTCCTGAACAGCGACAGGGTCATCCTCTATAACAGCAAGGAAACAGACCCTCCATTCATGCCGGACAACATTGAACATGAAATTGCCCCCGGTAAAGGCTACTGGGAGGACCAGCAATATATTGTCATATACAATCAGTCCATGCTCAAGGGCTGGCTTCAGATGGCTATTCTGTCAAAGGCGAATTTGTTTGCCAAAATCAATACAATCCTCTTCCTGTTCGTTGCGGTCATCCTCAGCAGCCTGATTCTCATTTTTTCTGTGATGACGCCGACGATCTCCAGAATTACACGCCCGATTTCCCGTATGGTTTCCGCTATGAAGCGGGTTTCCGATGGTGATTTGAACATGAACATTTCCATTCGCACCGGAGATGAACTGGAGATTCTTGCGAACGGCTTCAATCGAATGATTGCTGAACTGAAGGAGCATGTCCGTTCCTCTATCGAAAGCGAGAAAATAAAACGAAGGATGCAGCTTGAGCTTTTAATGGCCCAGATTAACCCTCATTTTATTTACAACACGCTCAATACGGTTATTTATTTGTCTCATGCCAACCGCAATCGCGAGGCGGAACAGATGACCCAGGCGCTAATCGGCATTTTGCAAGATTCTGTCCATAAGGAGGACCGCTCCTTCTTCACCAGACTGGCGGATGAAATCAGAATTGTAGAAAAGTATGTAGAAATACAGCAATGCCGGTATCCGTGCCGGTTTCAGCTGGAATGGAACATCGATCAGAGGCTGTACGACCTTGTTGTACCTAAGATGATTTTACAGCCAGTTGTTGAAAATGCACTGTTTCATGGGATTTGCTCCGTCTATATGGAAGAAATGGGCCGGATTCAAATTCAAGCCGTTCAAACGGAGGGAACCGTGGAAATCCATATTGTTGATAATGGAAAAGGTATGACATTTGAACAACTGGCGAGCCTGTGTGATATGCAGTCAGACAGCACTGGCTCCCCTGAAAGAAGAGGAATCGGGTTGGCTAATGTACGGGAGAGAATCCGCTACCACTATGGGAAGGAATACGGGATTGACATTGAGAGCGGGCAGGGGCAAGGCACCCGCGTTATTTTGCGGATACCGCAAGTTACGGTTCAGTAACCGGATTTGAAACAAAATAACCGGTTTATCTAGTTTGTTGTATGGGAAGGTAGTTGTAGAATAAGAATGTAATCGCTCACATTAATCAAAGGAGGATTTAAATGGGTGTAAGAAAAAGAAGTTTGTTCGTTATACTGTTCGCAGCATGCTTAAGTTTGGCCGTTCTTCTTGCGGGCTGTAGCGCTACTCCTGCTTCCCAGCAAGCAGTGGTATCGGATGGCAAGGGCACAGCAAAGCCTGAGGACATGAAAGCCACGATTAAAGTTTGGGATTGGGACGAAGCCTTCCTAAAGCACATGATACCGGAATTTAACAAAGTGTTTCCGAACATTAAGGTTGAATACACGATTGTGAGCGGCACCGATTATTTGCAAAAGCTACAAAGCGGTATTGCTTCCGGATCGGACGTGCCCGACGTCATTCTTGGTGAAATGGGCTACCGGGGACAGCTGTTCGATCTGGGGATACTTGAAAATTTGGAATCAGCTCCATACAACGTCAAAAGGCAGGATATGTTCGATTATTTAATTCCTTTGCTGACGAATACCAAAGGAGAGTTGGTCGGGGTTGATCAGCAGATTGCACCGGGAGGCCTTGCTTACCGTAGAGATTTAGCCAAAACTTATTTGGGAACAGATGATCCAGCAGAGCTTGAAACCATGCTGAAGGATTGGAACTCCTTTATTGCCAAAGGCATCGAGGTCAAGGATAAGAGCGGGGGCCAAGTGCTAATGATGTCGGGACTGTCTGACGCCTTCAGCATCTTATATGGTCAAACCGCCAAAGAGTATATTAAAGGAAAAGATATTGATCTGACCTCCAGGGTCAAAGGTCCGCTGGAAACATTGTTCAAGATGCGCGACGCCGGCATTCTCGGCAAATTGGAGAAAGGGACACCGGCATTGGCCGCTTCTTACTCTAAAGGTGGATTTCTATTTTATCCGATGGCGCCATGGGGGCCGAAGTGGACGGTAGCCGCTAACGATAAAGAAGGAAAAGGCAGATGGGGTTTGGTTAAGGCACCGGGCGGCGGAACGACAATCGGCGGTACGTCCATTAGTATCAACAAGGGAAGCAAGGTCAAGGATGCGGCTTGGGCATATATTAACTTCTGCTATCTTTCCAAAGAAGGCACAACCCAATCGTTTACCAAATTCGGCTTTCCTCCGGGGATTAAATCGTTCTATGTCAATAACGATTTGATTGAAAAAGGAACAGAATACGACGAATTTTTCGGCGGACAAAATTTGATGAAATATTTCTATACCAAGGTAATACCGGATGTGAAAGGACAGCCACAAACCAAGTATGAGACTACAGTAAACAACGCATACAACACCTTATATCCGTTGTTTACTAAAGATACGAGTATTGACGCTAATACGGCGCTGCAAAAATTCATTACCGAGGTTAAAAACAAAGCACCTGACGTAACCGTGAAGTAAAGATGCCACTAACGGCAGCCGTTGCGATAAGCGGTTGCCTCATTGTTCATTATGTAATAGAGAAAGTGAGGAGTGAATGTGAAAGCTGTCGTAGAGAGAAAATATCAGGGCAACAAGCTGTGGCCGTACCTGTTTTCACTTCCTTTTGTAATAGGGTATATTGTATTTCATTTTTATCCTGTCATCTATTCGCTGTTCTTAAGTTTGCACGACTGGAACGGCATTGGGGAGAAAACCTTTGTCGGTTTGCAGAATTATACGGATTTGTTGACCAAGGATCCACTGTTTTACAAATCACTTTTCAATACCACGCTGATTATGCTCATCTCTATTCCGGTCACAATTATTTTGGGAATGGTGATGGCCCATGTCACATTTCACTTGGCGGCTGGTAAAAGGTTATTTCAAACGATTAATTTCTTGCCTTATATTACGACCCCAGTCGCTATCGGATTTATTTTCTCCTATATGTTCGATTGGCAGAGCGGAATCTTGAATCAACTGCTCATCCAGCTGAACCTTGTGACAGAGGGGGTTTACTGGCTCCAAGAGCCGTTTATCGCCAGATGCGTCATAGCTTTGATGTTTATATGGCGACATCTTGGTTATTTTATGGCGATATATTTAGCTGGCATGACGGCCATTCCTCAGGATATTTATGAAGCAGCCAAAGTAGACGGCTCATCGGGCACACATACGCTATTTACTATCACTTTGCCCCTGCTAAAAAATATTTCAGTTTTTCTCATCGTAACGTCTGTTATCGGGGGTTTTCAATTATTTGACGAGCCCAAGCTTCTCTATGGAGGATGGGCGGCGAACTCGGTTGGCGGACCGGATAACGCCGCACTGACGGTAATCTGGAAATTTATCGATGATACGTTTATTTCCGATAACCGGTTTGGTTACGGCGCCGCGATCGCATACAGTTTATTTGTGATTATTATCTTTTTCTCGATGATCAGCTATCGTATTACAGCAGGGAAGGGGGAGAAAGAGTGAAGATCGTCAAAATGTTCTTTTTAACTGTCATTACGTTGGCCTCTTTGTTCCCGTTCTATATGATGATCGTAATGTCAACCTATTATAACGAGGATTTGTTTCTGAAGCTTCCTCTGCTTCCCTCATCATACTTTATAGAAAATTTAAAAACGGTGTTTAAATCGAACTTTTTACAGGTGTATGCAAATAGTTTGTTCGTATCGGCGTTCGCTGTTATTTTCTCTTGTCTCATCAGCTCTTTAATCGGCTTCGCCATTGCTAAGTATGATTTCCGGTTAAAAAAGGCTTTGAATTATTTCATTATCATCACGATGATGGTGCCTTCACAGGTTGGTATTATCGGTTATATTATCGAAATGCGAATACTGGGCTTCGGCAATACACTGCTCCCTCTTATGCTGGTGTGGCTTGCTTTTCCGTTCGGCGCCTTTTTTATGACGCAGTTCATTAAAGACACTATACCGAAGGAGATCATGGAATGTGCAAGGATAGACGGATGTTCCGAACCCCGGATTTTGGCACAGATCGCGTTTCCTTTGATTAAATCAGGCATGTCCACGCTCGCTATACTAGTGTTCCTTTGGTCCTGGAACAGTTACTTGCTTCCGCTTGTAACGATTAACAACTCGAAGTGGTACACAGTTCCCATCTTTGTGTCTAACCTGGGTATTGTCCACCGTACCGATTTTGCCGCAAGAATGTGCGCGTTAGCGTTAACGACAGTACCAGTCTTGCTTGTTTTCATAGCAGGATCAAAAAATTTCATAAAAGGAATCACGGCTGGAGCCATTAAAGGATAACTTTTGTAATGAATAAGCCAAAAAAGACTCCGGGAATAAAGTTTCCTTGAGCGTCTTTTAGGTCTACGCTTATATTTTCAACAGCAGAGAGAAAAAAGGTACTACATAATTTAGCTGGAATATAAGCCCACCCTTCCGGACGAACAATACGAGTGTTTTGACTGCAGATAAGAAAGAATCCATCATTGAACATCATTGAGGTTGGGAAGCGTTATCATTCTGATATTTGGCTTATGATAGAAATCATGTATTTCAATGATGAGCTCAAAATTATTGAGGGAGGCAACGAGAAGATGTCAATAATTAAGCGGTCCTCGTCGTTGTCGGTTGACAAGAACATTGTCCGATTCCCGACAACCTTAGCAGATTCGGTTTGTGACATTATTTGTAGTATTATTATTTGAACTTGGAGATATCAAATATGTAAAAATATAACTACCATAATCAGCTATAAATAGAAATATATATTATAAATTGATTCCTGCAGCAAGCTGTACACCGCGGCGCGACCGCCTAGTGCGGCTAATCATTTTTTGAAGAAGTTCCCTTTTGTAGACTACATAGTTTATTACAACGGTGCTTTAGTTACATACTTCTAAATTAACCGAACGGACGGGTTGATCCAGATGCAGAAAGCCGATTACAGAAAAATAGCGCCTTATCGAGCAAGTCTTGCCCAATGGCTGGAGCTCATATGGAGTTATATTCACAGGCAACCTGCTGTTAGTTTTCTGGATTTAGGTTGCGGAACAGGGAAGTCCTTTATTCCTATTGCAAACAGACTCGGTTACAAAGTAACTGGAGTTGATGCTTCTAAAGCTATGCTGAGTAAAGCCAAGGAAAAGGATACGGAGCAACTGCTCGAGCAGTTTTACCCGGAGGTAAAGGATCGGGACAACACTTCTTTGCAGGGCGTGAAGCGATCGTAAGCACAGAGCGGTCGTACCGTGTGCTGTACTGGAAGGCCGAGTATGCATTCCTGGAGCAATACGATCCAGCGATAACCTCAATATTTGTTGATCCACGGATAGCCTTGAAGAGCTTTTAGCCCTTCAGGGTTATTCGTCGTTGTTTCGTCCGTCAACTCACAGGTACATGTTCTTGAATTGCTCCGGCGTTAACCCTTCCAGGCGGCGGAACGTTGCTACGAAATGGCTCGGATCGGTGAAGCCGACCATACTTTTTTATTCTAGTTAGACACCCAAACTTTTAAGATCATAGTCTCATATAATGAAGTGTGCATAATTGCATTATTCAACCTTTTTTCGATCGACCTTCCCCAAGAAGGTCGTTTTTTTTATTTCGAAGAAAGATACTTCAACAATCATGTCGTATATACCGTTTTTAAATGCTGTAGATTCCAAAATACTTTATCTCCATTGGCATTAATAAGCTCTATGAAATCACTATCCGCTTTCTGAAGGAAGCCTATTTTTTTAGTGTTATCTCCAAGATCAAAAACAACTAGTTTTCCTTCTAGCTTTTTACACTGTTCTTCAAAAGTTCTTGATAAAGTAATATTGATAGGACTCAAAGGAAGTGATTGGTTATTAAGCGAATATGGGGTGTGATTAGAGCGATAAGGAATTAACCATTTTAAGTGGTTCATAGACACAAACATGGCTTTATAGACAGGAGAGTAGAAGACGAAATAATCATTCATAATACTGGTTAAATAACCATGGATCGTTTTATTGCCAGTTACATAAATCTCTACAAATTGTCCTTTTGCAGCATTTAATATCTTCCGAAATGAGAGGCTATCCGCTTGATAATCGATTGGCGTTTCATCAGATCTATTTTCTGGTTCCGTACTAGACTCTGAATTCAATTTTACATTCTGAACGTTGACTAAGGGGATATAATAGAACTGTTGTTCATTGACCGTGACCATAATATCCAACCCTAAATCGACTAATTTACCTTTACAAATATTATTTCCTGAAATATCAACGATCACTTGTTGACCAACAAATTGTTGAAGCACACGCATACAAATAACCTCCAGTTCTGATCATATCTACCGCATTAAAAAAACCAGGATACCCAAAATGCTAGAATGACTAACGTGAAAATAACAGTGATAGGGATGACCGTAGAAGTCACCTTCAAGTATTGGACCCAGCTTAACTTTACTTTTCCTTTTTTGATAATGTGCATCCACATCAAGGTCGCAAGCGTTCCAATTGGTAAAAGAAGGGAGCCGATATCACTACCAATTACACTCGCCAGATAAGAAATTTTTAAGGTAAGAGGATCAAGACCCATGTTCGTCAAGGTTAACGTTCCTATCATCAATGCAGGATGATTGTTAAATAAATTAGATAATATAGAAAGCAGAATTCCCATCATTACACTTGCTTGAAGTAAACTGCCAGAAATGAGAGGTTGCATAAGATGGATGAGCATTTGGGTTAATCCGATATTATGCAAACCATATATAATCACATACATACTGAAGGCAAAGATGAGTATATACCAAGGCGTTTTTCTAATCATGTCTGCAGGTGTAATTCTCAAATAATACCAACGCCATCCCAGCAGGAATGCAGAACCGATAACAGCCATCAATGGAACAGGAAAATGAATGAAAGAGGCTACAAATAGACTTACACGAACGCTGAATACAAAGATTAAGATATTCCGCATGAATTTGGTTGGATTCTCTTTCGGAATCGGTGACGAAATTTCTTTCAGCGGATGTGTTTGATTTAAGGATACCGCATTAATTGTTGGTAGTTTACGAGGTAATACGCGATAAAAACTAATAAATAAAAGGAGTGTAAGGAGTACAAGACCAAGTGAAGCAGGAACAAACATCATCGCCGTGTGCATATAGAGGTCCATATGAACAATATTTAATGCAATTAAATTTACAATATTACTTACGCCAATAGGTGCGCTAGAAGCTGTTGCAATTAAAGCACCGGATAGTAGATAAGGAATTTTTTGGTGGTTTTTAAGACCTAATTTATGAAGCAGCATGAGTAAGATCGGTGTTGTAATTAATATACTACCGTCGTTGTTAACAAAAAGGGTCATCAGAAAACAAAATAAGTTTGTGTACCAGAATAGGCGTATCCCTGATCCTCTTGCCCGTTCCAGAAGTTTCTCAGCAGACCAATTGAAGAACCCAAAACTTTCCAAAACGATGGCCATAACAATCGTTGCCATAATGGTTACGGCTGCTCCCCCAATGGTTTCAGTTATTTTACCCAAATCAGATAAAGTAACACTTCCGCTAAGGAGTACAAAGATGGCGCCAACTGTTGCTGGAATGGATTCATTTACATTAGGATGCAAGAAAATAAAAGTTATGGTACATAGAAACGACAGAATGGTGATAGGAATCATGAAATCTTGCAGCATTTATTTCAACCTCTTTTCGATAAAGTAAGATCTTAAATATCATCTCTACTATCTCTCTAGTGAACAGAACGAACCGCTTATGAGTTAAGGTTTCATAGTTGTTTCTCCTCCCCTTATAGATGTCTTATAGTGTCATTTGCATAATATGTTCAAATAACATAGGGGGGACTAGCCGATTATCCAATTCTATAATTTTCCGCTATTAGCTTGGTATAATGACCTATACTTTCTTTTCATCTACCATTCAAAGAAAAAAGACGAGTATCCTAATTTAGGAGAACTCGTCTCAAATACTATCAGTCTGGATCGGCTACAGTAAATTGGACAGA
>NZ_JAOQIO010000021.1:0-668 GCF_025567575.1 Paenibacillus baimaensis
TTTCTCTGCTGGCTACTTTGCATGATGACCAAGGGCGAGTTGCAATAGAGGGCTTCTACGAAGGCGTTCCAGAGCTTTCCGCAGCAATGCGGGAGGAATTTAAGAAGCAAAATCATAACGAAGAAGAATTGAGAACTAAACTCGGACTCGAAGCATTGTACGGGGAAGAAGGCTATTCTTTTGTGGAGCGAATTGGTGCAAGGCCGACTCTTGAGCTGAATGGCGTGTATGGCGGTTTTCAAGGCGAGGGTACCAAAACAGTCATTCCCAAGGAAGCACNTGTCACTCATATGGAGTCACATATTCCAGTAGGAGCGAAGCTTGTTGTGAAGCGCGGTGAAAAAGCTCGTGCCTTCAACATGGACCCGTCCATCCCAGTGCTGCAAAAGGCAGCTGACGCCTATGAGGAAGTGTATGGCACACGTGCTCTGTTTACTAAGGATGGCGGATCAATTCCGATTGTTGAGACGTTCTCTCGTGTATTAGAGGCTCCCGTCGTTATGATGGGTTTTGGCCTGCCTGATGAGAATCTACATGCACCTAATGAGCATTTTAATCTGGAGAATTTCGACAAGGGATTGTTAACGATTGTTTCTTTTTTGAAACGGCTTTAAACTGATACTAAAATATAACCATTGAATAAACGTAAAAGCAGCTACCGCAGAGGA
>NZ_JAOQIO010000061.1:0-786 GCF_025567575.1 Paenibacillus baimaensis
ACAGATTGCTGAAATAGCTGGGGTTGAGATGGACATAGGCCGCCACCTCGGCTAAACTGCATACCCCCATGTATGATTCTTCAATAAACCGGGTGGCCTGCTTGACCGGGTTATCATTCTTGCTGGCAAGCCAGTTATTGTGGGACTGCAGGAATTCATGGATGTATCCCTGCAGCCATGCTGCAATATCCCCCGACACCGCATATTTGTAAACCGAATCCCACTCTATGGGGCGCACGGCCATTTGCCATTCGGGAAACTGGACCTGCACCAGCCGGAGAATGGCAGCAGCCAGCAGCAGCGCTTCGATCTTGGCGGTTTGGGGGGGCAAATGGCTGATCCGGACGGCTTGCTCCTGAAGCTCCCGGCTCAGCCGGCTGTTATCCTCCGACATAAGCCAGGTTACAATTTCCTTCTCCTTCTCGTAAAGCGCCGTCTGGTTGAGCAGTGATTCATTGGCAGAACCGTGGTCCCTGTCCCCTTCCCCGCAATACCGTCTGTAGCCCTGGCGCAACTCCTCCGTGCTGGCGCATAGCCCTTGTCCGCTGCATTCAAGAGCCAGCCTTAGATAATGATAGACCGAATCGGTAAGTATCTGCAGCCATGAGGGGGAGGTATCCTGCCGGGAAGCACTCTGGTCCACCAATAAAGCCCACACCGATGCGTTCAAGGGAAACAGGTGAAAGCCGCCGGGAAACCATTTATTTAAGTGCTCCCCGGCAATATTGGCGAAAGCAAACTGCAAAAGCGGCACATCCTGGGCAGAATAATGCTTCTCCGGGGGGA
>NZ_JAOQIO010000029.1:0-774 GCF_025567575.1 Paenibacillus baimaensis
AGGATCGTTCACTGTTCATTTATCTCGGCCGCCACCAGGGTAGACCGAATTGGAAATCTGGTCACTAAACCGATTAACAGTTGCTTTTACTACTCGAACGAGATAGTTCTCCGGAATGTCTTCTTCAAAATCCATATATAGTAGAAAGATTCGACAGGATACGCGCCCTCACCTACCGGCTACCATAAAGTCGCCACTTCCGGCGAAATGCGGGGATGCGCCTGCTGTTGTGTAAGCGATAAGCCATCGAGCAGCCATCGCAGCCTCCCGCTAGGTGAGATGCAGCGGAGTTGTGCCATCGACGGACCACCCAAACATTAGGAGTTTGCCTTTTGCACAGTTCGTCCGATCACAATGGACTGTTTAATCATCGCTCTTCATAGATATTTGTCGATCTAGAGCTANAGCTACCGTCTTGCATACGCGGTTAGCTTCTTCCACAGGTCCAGTTTATAGTTGCCCGCTTAATCAAACGGCTCTTGGGCAGCGATATCGGCCTTTACTCACTTATTTTCTAACCCTTTCCCGAAGGTGGCCCACAAAATTTGATTTGGATCATTCGGGTCGTATTTGCGCTTCAATCGCTTTTTCAAACTCATCGATCAACTTAGCAAATTCGCTTACATTTGGCTCAAGTCCAAACGTACGCTTCATGTCTCTATAGTGGCGAAAAAAAGCAGCCTTCGCTTGCTCACAAGGATACCCTAATTGCTGAAGCTCCGAAATAACGCCTTGTGCATAATGTTTTTTCATCATTCGTCGGCTTATCAACTG
>NZ_JAOQIO010000027.1:0-2031 GCF_025567575.1 Paenibacillus baimaensis
TTGACCAACGCGACGACGCCGAGCATCGGCACGCAGCCGACGGATCAAACGGTAAACATGGGGGGCAGCGCCACCCTGACCGTTGCGGCTAGCGGTGGAACCTCGCTTAGCTACCAGTGGTACAGCAACACGACCAGCAGCAATAGCGGTGGCACACTCATCAGCGGCGCGGNATAGTACCGACCGCAACTGCCGGGACGACGTACTACTTCTGCGTCGTGACGAACACCAACAACAGCGCGACCGGCAGTCAAACAGCAACAGCAACAAGCAACGTAGCCAAGTTGACCGTCAATGGGGCCGTGATTTCAGCACCTTTGGCGCCTACGGGGCTTACAGCAATAGCTGGGAATGGACAAATTGCGTTAACTTGGAACGGCGTATCAGAAACAGTCGCTTACAATGTCTATGAGGGAACAGCTTCCGGCACCTATGGATTAACCCCCGTAGTGACAGTGAGCGGCGCGACCTACAGCTACACGGCAACGGGGCTGACGAACGGCGCGACCTACTATTTCGCAGTAAAGGCGAGTAACGCGGGAAGAAATAGCAGCAACTACTCCAACGAAGTCAGCGCAACACCGATGGCCGCAACACCGAGCGCATCCAGTAATGCGAATCTGAGCAGTATGGCCGTATCCGGAATAACGTTGAGTCCGTCGTTTGATCCGGGTACATTTTCCTACACAGCGAGCGTAGCGAACGGTGTAACGTTGGTGATCGTGACGCCAACAGTATCGGATAGCAACGCAAAAGTGAAGGTGAACGGGACAGCAGTGACGAGCGGACAAGCGTCGGGGGCGATCAACCTGAACGTGGGTAACACTCGGATCACCGTGGCAGTGACGGCTCAAGACGGAAAGACCATGCAGACGTATACCGTGAACGTGTCTAGAGCCGAAGCGATAACGGCCAGTTCTACTGCACCGATTCAGGTGACGACTAAACCTGTATCTATTACCGTCCCTGCGAGCGTAACGAATGCCGAGATTGCGGTTGCAACAACAATGGCAGGATCGAGCAAAGAAGCGATGCTCCCGTTAGTGGAAGTGCAAGCGGCTACCACTCTGGGCAATGTAAGTATAATGATTCCAGACGGAACGAAAATTACGGCTCCCGGCAATTGGGACGGCACGATCAAGCTCCCGCAAGTGCTAAGCAACAGCAGCGTAACGATCAATCATGGCATCGTGAGCGCCGTCATTGAAGTCGGATCGACGGAGGTATCGTTAACGTTCGACAGAGCAGTGCGATTGCTCATCCCAAACCAAGGGGGCAAAAAGGCCGGCTTCGTCCGAAACGGCGTGTTTACCGAGATCACGGGCACAGTAACCGCGGACACCCAAGCAGCGGCAGACCACGAGATTGCCGCAGGTGGAGACGCCAAAATGATGATTGGCAGTGACCTTGTCATTTGGACTAAACACTTTACCCAATTTGTCAGCTACACGCAGGTCGACTCAACGAGCAACAACGTAACCAGCGGTGGAGGCGGTGGAGGCGGCAGTGCCGCAACCAACTCCGCAACGATCTCGGCTACCAGCGGGGGAAAGACAACATTGAACGGAGCCACAATCGAAGTTCCCGCCGGAGCGATGGATAGCAACATTCAAATTACGGTAGATATCGTGAGCGACACCTCGATTCTGCCGATGGACAGCGCCTTACAATTGGTTAGCCAGGTGTACGAGATCAAGAAAGACAAGGACGGTGAATTTAGCAAGCCGGTCGTTATTACGCTGCCTTTCGACAAGACGAAGGTGGACTCTGCGAAATTGACGGCAGTATATTGGCTGAACGAACAAACCCATAAATGGATGTCATTAGAAAGCTTGAAAGTCGACGAAGCGAACGGGACAGCATCCGGATCGGTGAACCATTTTACGAAATTTGCCGTTCTAGCATGGGATAAAGCGAAGACCGAGCAGCCGCAAACAAATGAAGCGGACTTTGCCGATATCAAAGGGCAATGGTACGAATCGAACGTGCGGGAACTGGTGAAACTCGGCGCGATAAACGGTTATCCAGACA
>NZ_JAOQIO010000126.1:0-1270 GCF_025567575.1 Paenibacillus baimaensis
AGAAAGCGACCAAATTACTGAACAATTTTAGTTCAACTTATATAGATTCAGACTTTTTCATTCCTTAGCTCGGTAATTGCAAGATACGTTAGGATTCATGCAACAGGGCTCAGTCCAGATGCTCAAGGCTTCAATGGGTAGTAGACGTTAATGTAATTGACCAAGAGTGAGACTGGACTACACCCAAATGCCATCAAGCCAATTATTGATTACCAGTATGATAATAATGGGAATGTGCCCAATTCATCATTCCATCTATCCATGCACATCCTAAGCACGCGACTCACCACAAAAGATAGAATTACCCAACCTTTCTATCATTGAAAATATTATTACTCAATCCATTCCTGATTCCGAAGGTAACCTTGCTTAAGAAACTCATATCGATATCCCTTACCTTCCTGATTTTATTCAGCCTGACCACACCTTTGCTAGCAGCCCCAAACCCATCCTATGAAAATGATGAGGAAATCGGCTATATTGTGAAATTTAAGGACGGCTCCAAAGGCAACACAGCATTACGTACGATGAGCAAAAAGACAGAGAAGGCGTTCAGTCGTCTGAATGCTCATGCAGCTGTTCGTTTAAAAAAAGCGGACCTTCAAAAGCTCCAGCAGGATCCCAATGTGGAGTATGTGGAACCGGACAGTTACGTCCAGAAATCGGCAGACATTGTTACGCCTAAACTGACTCAGATTCATGTGCCAGCCGTTATCNCAGCGTCTACACAGGCAAAGGCGTCAAAATCGCCATTATGGATACTGGAATCTCGGCGAATCATTCCGACCTGCGGGTGGCCGGAGGCGCTACCTTCGTTCCGAATGAGACCAGCTATTCGGATACGAATGGATACGGTACCCATGTTGCCGGTATTATCAGTGCGCTGCGCAACGGTCAAGGATTGGTTGGGATTGCACCTGAAGCAGATTTGTATATGCCGTTAAAGTCCTCGATACAAGTGGCAGCGGCTGTTACAGCTGGGTGATCGCAGGCCTGGAATGAGCGATTGACAACCACATGGATATCATCACCATGAGTTTCGCTGGAGAAGAGAATTCCGCCGCTTTAAAAGAAGCGATGCAGTTGGCTGCTGCCAACGGGATTTTGCTTATAGCTGCGATCGGCAACGATGGAAAATCGTCCGTTTTGGCTCTTGAATTCGTTTGTGAATGTACGTCTTTCTTTGGGCATAGTGTAGTTTCGCTCCTTGTCTATTGGCTATATTCTAAACCCAATGATTTCACGGTTAAATAGATCAATAAACAAGCAG
>NZ_JAOQIO010000068.1:0-16790 GCF_025567575.1 Paenibacillus baimaensis
ACGATTGGTGACAGGGCTGCTCCTATCATACTTAATACCATGTATGATGCCGGCTTAGAGGTACCGGATGGGCATTGGTTTAACGATCGAGTTAGACTGAATAGCCCTGATACCGATATAAACACAGTGAGCTTGACAAAGGATGGTACTGTAGTAGCCGATTACGCCTTGGGTCAGTTGATTTTCAATGAAGGCATATATGTGTTGGTGGTCACGGATCACGCAGGCAATGTCACAACATTGCACTTTGCGATAGATCGGACGAATCCTATTGTGAATGGGGTAACGGCTGGGCAACGCTATAATAGCAGTGTAACGCCGACCAGCCCAGACACCAATATTGGCTGGGTGAGCTTGAGGAAGGATAACCAGAGCGTCGAGGGTTACACGTGGGGCCAGACGATTAGCGAAAGCGGCAGTTACTTTTTACAAGTTTATGATCTTGCAGGTAATTCACGATGGTTCCAATTCATTATTGATATGGATGTACAGATCTCGGATGCACAAGCGGTAGACGGAGCAAAAACGGCATTGGTAATTACTTTTGGCGGTAGCGATACGGTATCGAGCGTATCGCAAAATGTAACCTTGCCAACAACAGGAACAAATGGAACCGCGATTGCATGGGTATCCGATAACACAGACATTCTTACGACGACAGGTACGGTAACCCGTCCTGTACATGGAGCAGGCAATGCGACAGTAACCTTAACAGCGACAATCACTAAAGGTACAGAAACTGCTACAAAAACGTTTACGTTGATCGTCGTGGCAGCACCAGACGTAATAGTTCCAGACCTAATAGCGCCAACAGTCACAATGACGAATGTGACAACATTCGCTGTCGGTAGTGCGATCACAGGGGTACAAAGCAACGAAGTAGGGACGCTTTATCTGGTATCTGCTTCAGCTGCTGTAACGAATAAAGCTTCTCTTGATGCGCTGTTTACAGCAGGTACGGCAATAAAGGAAACGGTAAGTACAGCTAACACAGATACAAGCCTTTCAACGACAGGTTTAACTGCCGGGGAATATAAAGTATATGCCGTAGACACTGTGGGTAATGTTTCGAGTCCTTCAAATGTTACGTTAATATTAACTCCTGTTTCTCAACCTTTCATTATTAGTGGAGGAACGCTTAGCAAGGCTGGCGGAATCAAGGCTACAGTAACGGTGACAGGGAATATTATGGGTTCAATTGTACACACAGGCAATGAAGTGGTCATCTTTCAATTGATGAAGGGTGAGATTCCAGTTAGTATCGTTGCTCTGGAGAAAGACATTCAATTCTCTGAAGCACTGACTGCTTACTTTAATGTCACAGGTTCGGACTACAAGGTTGACGTATTTGTAGTGGATAGTTACAGCAACAGTTTTACAGATGTCGGTAACCAATTAGCTAAAGCCATAACTTTAGAATAGTTAACACCATTTATTAGTAGATTCGGACCCGGGTTTGCCGGGTTCGATTTACAACATGAAAGCGAGGATATCGAGTGAAGATACGATTATTTAATATCGCAACAATTATTGCACTACTACTTACTTTAATGCCATTGAATATTATAGCTGCATCGGTGAATGTTACTTTAACGGATATACCCACAAAAAATCCTGGCGATACGGTTACTATATCGGGAACAACCAGTTTAAATGAAGTTATTATTAAAGCCATCCGTCCTAATACTACTATTTTGTATTACGATGTTGCAGTTCCTATTAATGGAGGCTACACTACAAGCTTCAAGCTGCCAATAGATGCCGATTTAGGTAACTACACGGTCGTTGCGGGTAAGGGATCAGACGTGATTACAGACGAATTTACAGTGGAAACAGCGGCAGTTGTAAGAACGAATGCGAACTTGAAAGCTTTACAATTAAGTGAAGCATCCGTAGACTTTTCTGCCGATAAAACGGAATATACAGCTAGTGTAGGAAACAGCGTTACAAGTATAACGGTTTCGGCAAATGCAGATGACACCGAGGCAACGGTTACAATTAATAGTGAAAAAACGAACTCTAAACAAATTAATCTAATGGAGGGTTCCAATACCGTCTTGGTTGAAGTGACGGCTCAAGATGGAACAACCCGAAAAATCTACAGTCTTTACATAAAAAGACCAGCTACTCGAATCGCAGTCCCAAATGTTCCAATCCTAGTATCTACGGAGCCATTAAGCATTTCTGTACCAGCAGGTTCAATGAATGCGACCATGCAAGTCCCGACTGTTACGTTAGGAACAATAAAACATGCCACGCTTCCGCTAATAGAAGTGAAAGTTGTTACTTCATTGGGGATTGTTAGTGTTACAATTCCTGCCGGCACTCAAATTACAGCTCCGGCAAACTGGGATAATGTCATTAAACTACCGGAGATTCAGAGCAATAGTAGTGTATCGGTAGCTAGTGGAGCAGTTAGTACAGTTGTTGAAGTTGGATCACCTGATGTTACTTTAACCTTTGATAAAGGAGTGCGGCTTCTTATACCAAACCAAGCAGGAAAAGCGGCTGGCTATGTAAAAGGTAGCATATTTACACCCATTACTGAAACAATAAGTGCTGATACACAAGCTGCTGCGGATAGAGAAATTGTGGCAGGGGGCGATGCGAAAATTGATGTTGGCAGCGACCAAGTTATTTGGACGAAGCATTTCACTAAATTTGCGAGCTATACGACAGCACCACCAACGACTCCCACAACCAGTTCTGGTAGCAGCGGCGGTGGAGGCAGCTCTGTAATAAACACAGATATCATATTATCCAATGGAGGTACCGTTAACCAAAATGGAGTTGTAATTGTCATTCCGGACGGGGCGGTTACGAGTGATATTAGGGTGACTGTTGATAAAGTAACTAATACGGCTACTTTGCCTGCAACTCCATCACTAAAACTTGTAAGTGATGTCTATGAGATTAAAAAAGATAAATTTGGTGAATTTAGCAAATCCGTATCTATTACATTGCCGTTTGACAAAACCTCCGTTGATTTGGATAAAACATCGGTTGCTGTATACTGGTTGAATGAACAAACAAACCAATGGATTCAGTTGGATAACACACAAGTCGATAAAGCTAATTCAACGGTAAGCGGAACCGTTAATCATTTTACAAAATTCGCCATTTATGCTTCGGTTAAAAGAGAGGCTTCCACATCTGCACCTGGTTCTGTAGATTTTTCTGACATAAAGGGGCATTGGGCGGAAAAAAGCATTCAAGACCTGATTCAGTTGGGGGCTATAAACGGATATCCTGATGGAACATTTAAACCAGCTACTAACATTACCCGTGCTGAATTCGTTTCGGTTGTCGTAAAAGCTTTTAATCTTCCGGCAAAAGATGGGAAGGTTTTTGTGGATACCGCCAATCATTGGGCACACAATTCAATCTCCACAGCTGCAATGCATGGAATTATTTCTGGCTACAGCGATACGACTTTTGGTCCTGACGACCTTATTACCCGTGAGCAGATGGCTGTTCTAATTGCAAGTGTCAATAAAATGGAGTTGGTTGCCGACGGCAAGGCTTATGCAGATAGCTCCGACGTTTCCGATTGGGCAAAAGCTGCCATAGCTACTACGACTTCAAAAGGATTAATGGATGGCTTTGAAGACGGAACCTTGAAACCAAAAGGGAAAACAACTCGAGCGGAAGCAGCAACTGTTATCCTAAGAGCATTATCATTAAAACAATAATGTAATTTAAGATGAGTTTTTCGTTAAGGCTAAGAAATAGCCTTTGTCAAAAAAAGAGCGCCTCGTTATGATGGGTTTGTCCACGGGTTCTAAACCCAACACCATCAAGGAGGCGCTTTTACTATGAAGTTTAAACAAACAGAAGGACAAAATCAACTGAATTTAAAGAATTATCACATCTCATCTTGTTGTAGGTATCGACATGGCTAAAGAGACTCATGTGGAACAAGCAGGACATTATTAAAGGAATTTTCTCAAGAGGATTAAGTACAGTCAGACGACTTTTAAGGCGGTCGAGGGTCTGAAGATAGGACACATACTTTGTGATGAATTGAATGAAGATACTCCTGCCATTGACATAATTGTACATCCAATCGGTGTATGAATGTTCAGTGAGGAACAGTTCGACGAATGGATAAATGAAGCAAAAAAGATTGCTGTAGCATATAAATCAATGATTATTGGTACGAGTCACGCCGACGGCTCATTCAGAGGTAGTGATGTATCCATACCCATTGCATACTGTTTTGATAAAAATGGAGATGCTATTTTCGTTTCTAAAAACGATGTACGAACTCGGATGTTGGATATTCAAACAAAAACCGTTTCTTTTCCTCAACTCCTCAATGGACTAATTTGAAGCATTCTGTTGGAAAAATTGTTTGGATTTAGTTCATTATATGTGATAAAGTTTCACAGAGAAATAGATTACAAAGTTGATTGAGGAGTGGGGTCTAGATGGTAAAGGCTGTTTTCTTTGATTTGTTTGAGACGCTCATAACAGAAAGGGAAAATGGGAGGACTATAGAGTTTGGCACTCCAGACAGCGTTTCTCCTGGACCGTCACTAGGGATTAGTGAAGAATTATTTGAACGGGAATGGGTTGCCAGAAGACCAGGAAGGTTAAATGGATATTTCGAAGATTACTTCATGGTATTGAAAGACATTTGTCATACGCTGAATATTGATGTTGATGATGCAACCCTTCATTCACTTAATGAAAAACGAGTATCCACGAAGCTATTACTCTTTCGTCAAATTGAACCAAATATACTTAAGTTGTTTGAAGAATTAAAGCGAAGAGGTATCAAAATTGGATTAATTAGTAACTGCTCATCAGAAGAAATTCATGGTCTTTTTGATAGTGCTTTGGTAAGTTTTATTGATGAACTTGTACTTTCTTGCCAAGTCAAATGCTCTAAGCCACACAAAGAAATTTACATGTTGGCTTGCGATAAACTAAAAGTAGAACCTTCCGAAACCATATTTATTGGTGATGGAGGTGCAAACGAACTTGTGGGTGCAACTAACGCAGGTATTAAGGCTTATCGTGCTACTTGGTTTATGAATAGAGGAACTAAAGCTGATGAATTTCAGCAAATTGCAGAACCCATGCATGTTCTTGAGCTAATCTAAAACCTTGTAATGGACTAAATCCTGCTTATTTCATTGAAGTAACGAGAAACGTTAGAGTTGAATAATAGAAAAAAACAGACCAACTGTATTTTTCAGTTTTGGTCTGTTTTTTGTTGATGCTCCCACCAAAAAATACATTGAATACATGTAAACTATCTATGAAGACTTTGCATGATTGATAGCGGTCTCGATATAGGTTCTCAAAGTCTTGATGAACGTGCGCATGGCGTATCCGACATATCTGTCGCTGCGGTAGATCAGACAAATGTCCTGAGAAGGCGTAGGATTCCTCAGGTGCACGACTTTGATGTCTGTATGGTGAAGATTATCCAGTAGCAATCGCGGCAGAACACAGGTACCAACTCCGCTCTGTACCATCTGGAGGAGGGAGGATAACGTTGTCGTCACTATATGCGGCTGCAGGGTAAATCCGTTATCCATGCAAAAGCGGTCGATCAGCTTGCGGCATTGATGGTCGGGTGGGAACATCACCATCTTCAAGGCATGCAGCCTGTTCAAGGGAACGAAGTTCTCCGTAGCAAGGGGATCCTTCATACTTACCGCCAATGAGAACTCCTCATGAAACAGGGGAATTGATGTGAGACGTTCATCGATAACAGGTCCAATGGTTACGCCGACATCGATGCTTCGGTCCAGAACTTGTTCTGTTACTTTCATGGTTTCCAGAAGGGACAGCGAGATGGTGGGATAGGTCTGATGGAAATTCAATAGCAAGGCATTAAACATGAGATCCGCGTCACCGGGCAAGACGCCGATGGATAGCGATCCGCCTTGCATCTGCTTCAGGTCAGCAATGGCGTCGCTCGCTTGCTGCAGATGTCCGAACACGGCAGTACCATGTTGATGAAGAATCGCTCCGGCTTCTGTAAGGACAATTGTTTTTCCCACACGATCGAATAACAGAACCCCTAATTCTTCTTCCAATCTCCGTATCTGCTGGCTGATGTTGGGTGCGCTGACTCCCATTTTTTCGGCTGCTCTCGTGAAGTGAAGCTCTTCACAAATCGCCATAAAATACTGTAGTTGTTTTAGCTCCATAGCTTACACCTACTTTCAATTGCATCACTGAATGCATGTTCAAGGATTATTGTCACTGCATCTTCTTTATCTGTCAATAATAATCGTTAACTTATACTTAACGTTCCGGTAATGTCCACTGCATTGATGGAAAGTTCCATGAGACCTATACTTGGAACATATCAAGCGCTTCTCATTACAAAGGAGGAAATCAACATGTCTGAAATGATTATCAACACAGCAAAAATCGTGCGTCAAGTGGTACTACAGCAGGTGCAAGCTATCCAAGAGGAATTGTTCGACATTCAAACGGCAGGATTCAACAATACAATTCGTTGGAATGTCGGCCATATGATTTATTGGATGGATAAGTATTCTAACCTAAGCTTCAGCTCTCCGTCGGCCATACCGGGCTCGTATGATACGCTGTTTAACTCTGGGACAAAGCCCTTGGACTGGACATTTGCTCCACCATCGAAGGAAGAGTTAGTCGAGATGTTAACGGAGCAGCTTTCACGGCTATCTGAGCTGACACCAGAAATGCTGGGCGAGAAGCATTCAACTCCGTATGCTTTGGGACCGTTCCAATTCAACACCGCCGGTGAGTTGTTCAACTTCGCTCTGATTCACGAAGCCATTCACCTTGGAACGATATCGAGCCAGCTAAAGGTCCTGTCGCGCTAACCGATGAAAAGCAAGAGTTCTTTTTCATGGTACCTCAACAATCAGACAATAATTCTTTAGGAGGATTCTTTCATGGAGAAATCCGTAAGCTCAGTCCCATCCCGAACTAGCGAAGTGTTTGATGCTTTTAAACAGGCTTTCGAAACAGGGCATACAGTCGATTTTCTTAAGAAGGTTGCGGAAGATTTTCATTTCTTCGTTCCGCTCCCGCTAGAGGGGTGGAATCACGAGCAGCAAGGCAAAGAGCGGTTCGTGGAATTGATCAGGTTCGAGCGTTCTGTATTGCAGGTGCAGCTGACTCCGCTCATCGTGCTTGAGAATGAGGACAACGGGATGGTGGTATTTCGAGCGGAAGGTTCGTTGAATGGGCGGCCTTATCGTAATGAGCTTGCGGTCATTTTCGAGTTCGAGGCAGGGCGGGTCCGCTCCTTCCGCGAATATGTAGGTATGCCGTTAAAAAACTATGAGACCCCATCATAGATACTATCATGAACGGAAATCTTATGCATTTAAAAAGCTGTGGAAAGATGAAGGAGTTATATTTCTTGCCCTCATCCACGAACTAAAAGCTGTCGAGAGTTTCCGACAGCTTTTAGTCATTCCAATTCTCTTATTACGGACACAAAGGTCTATTCACCATATTCGGTTCAGTATTTCTCTAAACGTTTTTTTAGCATAGTATCAAGATCTTTGCCGTCTTCTTTCACATCTATTTCTGCCAACACAATGGCCTGCCCTAAAGGTCCGCTCATTCCCCTAGAACCTCCTCCCATACCTAGCTCTGGTAGCCATTCTTGCTGGGAGTACCAGCGCTCTGCGTAATCTTTGGTTCCACCTGCATTTTTAACGATATACAGCCGATGCAGGATGTTGGCATCATCCCGATAGTCATAGTAAAAATAACCCTTTTCCTTAAGCGCATCCGTAATATTGATTTTTTTGCCGTCGACGCTTACAATGAGCCGTCCCCAAGACTCTTTAACTACCCAATCGCCATTATTTTCGTCACCCATTGAAGTTCTATGATTTCCGACAATTTCAAAGCTAAATATGGCAGATGTGTCTCGGGGACCCGCCTGAGGCAAATTGACTATAACAATAGTCCAATTGCGATCCGATAATATTATAGAGGAAAAAATTTGTTTAGATAGACTACTCATTTAGTCTTTAGTCTATTTGAAAGGAGTAGAATGCATGCCGGGCAAAGATCACCTGATTACGCCTTCCGAGCTTATTGTGATGAAAGTGATTTGGAAGGAACAGCCGTGTACAGCGTCCAATATTGTTGAGTACATCTCCAAACAGTCTGATTGGCACTTCCGGACAATCAAGACGCTGCTGCGGAATCTGGTCGCGAAGCAGGCCGTTGGCTTCCACGTGGATGTGCATGACAGTCGTGTATATCATTATTACGCGTTAATCCAGGAAGAAGATTATCTCAAGCAGGAGCGCGAGCAGTTTTTGAAGCTGTATTATGACGGGAGTATGAGCACCTTGCTAACAGGCTTTGTTAAGGATAGCAGCATGACTCCGGAGGAAGTACAGCAGCTGAGAAGCCTGCTAAACCGCCGCATGGGTGAACAAGGTGAGGGCGGGAACACGAAATGATGCTGCTGCATGTGATTGTCATGAAAGTGCTGGATCTGACCCTGTCCGCTTCCGTCCTTGTCATGGTTGTGCTTGCTTTGCGCCGTTTCGGCGCGGGATGGGTGAGTCCGCGCGTAATGCGGTGGCTGTGGCTTATTTTACTGGTCAAATTAGCCGTTCCATTCAACGTACCTAGTCCTTTCAGCATCGAGAACTGGACAGATACTTTGTTTTATCATCATCCGTACAGTGTCAACAGGGCATTGGAGGCTGCAGGGGACGGGTGGAATGAAGCACAGGAAGCGTGGGCAAATCACTGGGGGACCCTGGACAGCGGCTATCCCTCCGGAGGGAAGGCAGACGGTATCACGGCGGATAAGGCGGGTTGGCTTCCTGATCCGGCTGTTGTTAAGCTGCGCAGGCAAAGTGACGGATTCCAGAGCATTTTAACGGGAGCGGGCCTCATATGGCTTGGGGGATTTATTGTTACCCTCACACTTGGGGCAATCAGGAGTCGTAAGGCGCGCCGTCTGGCTGCCAATGCGTTTCCCTGTGAAGATATGCAGGTATTGAGCCTGTTTCAGCAATGCAAGGAAGTAGCAGGGGTGAAACAAAACGTGAGGTTGATGGTATCCGGGACGATTTATCCGGTTCTGTACGGTTTGTTCAAGCCACGTATCCTGATTCCTTATGATTACACAACCCTTTATGATGTTGGTGAGCTGCGGCACATTTTGCTTCACGAGCTGAATCATGCCAAGCAATATGACATAGCCATCTTACGGTTATCCGGGCTTATGCAGGCCGTATATTGGTTCAATCCGCTGATTCGTCTTGCCATAGCAAAAATCAGGGATGATGTTGAAATCAGCTGTGATGCCCGTGTTTTACGTCGGATGAATGCAGAGGAACAGCTCCTCTACGGAATGCTGTTGATCAAACAAGGCGAGCTGAACCATCGTTTTGTACATCCTGACTACGCTGGTGCACATTGGGCTGCAGGACGATCACAATTGAAGGAGCGAATTTTGAAAATTGCCGGATATGCTTCTTTCAAGAGAGGCAAACTGTCCTCCTTCATTTCTGCAGGTGTGCTCGTACTTATGTGCGGATGCTTTTTGACAGGAAATAGCCTGTATGCGGAGGGAGATGGCAGCAGCTCGGCCAACCCGACGCTTTATGTATTTTGGCTGGCCGGTGATGCCAATCCGCAAAGCATGGCGGTCATCGACAGTATCTCGAATCAAATGACAGGCACAGCTGGGCCGGACGAGGAAGCTGTCCTGCTGCTAAAAGAGGCCGTCGTGCAAAGTGCATTTCGTCAGACGATGGATAAGCTGGAGTCGTTGTCAGGCCTGAAATCGGATCGGCCGATGGTCATCCAATCGAATCGCATTCAAGAAGAGCTTGGCAGAAGAGGTCTGAACACAGGGAGACTTTGGGTGACGTTGAAACACGACTACACCTATATTAAAGCGTTCACCATTGGTTTAGGGAGAAGTACGATGGTGGATTTGACTGATTCCGGGCTGAGCGATGAAATCGAGCTTTAACTTGATTGGACACGAATTCATTTTGAATGGAGGAAGAAACATGAACATGTCTATTTCAGACAGTGCGGAGAGCTCTGCAGCAATGTATACCAGGATGCAGCTGAACAAGGCCGGACTAGACGGCCTGGGTCCAACCGGATTTGAACAATTATTAGCTCAGGTATATACACGGAATGTGACAAGCGGCCTGTCAGGATTATACGGTGTGTCCATTGGTGTAGAGTCTATTCCCAAGGGTGAGCGAGAAATTGCAAACAGAGGCAGGAGAGGAGGATTAAAGGATGTCATGATCCCGCCAAGCGTTGCGGAGAAAATGCGAAGCGACCCCGCGCTTCGAGCTAAGGTGGAGGGCGCTATCCTTCATTATGTCCATGTGGAACGACCGGATTTCACCAAAAAAGATCAGCTGTACGGAATCAGAACCATAGATTCTAGCCTGATTATCCATGAGGATGGCACATGGACCATCTGGAGCGCATCTATAGCCTCTCCCGAGGAAATGGAGAAAGGAAGGAAGATCGAGGCAGAGAAGCTGAAGAAGAGAGCCGTTGAACGGCAGTTGGAAGCGATGCGTGATGGCAGCGCATGGCTGGGCATGACCGTGCAAACGCCGTTTCTTACAAGCGCTATACCCGGTAATGCCTGGTCCTCACAGGGTATGAATTCGAATACTAATCTGGCTCTGCTGCAAAAGCTTACTGAAGCCAGAGCACTTCAGCGGTACTCTGCGTCAAGCTTGATTTCGACCAGAGGAGGTCTTCTTTTGTGAAAATAGACTATAAATATAGTCCTATTGTTGGTCTATCGATTATGGAAAATATACCCATATCAAAATGGACAGGGCTTGCGAATCAGAATGGAGACAAGCAGTCGAATAAGAAGCAGGACAGTCTGTCTATTAGCCGACAAGCCCTATCCTTGTCGAAGCAAAATGGAAGCAAACCATCTGTGCTTGGGAGGTTGATGGAACAGAAACAAAACATCATGGAAAGACGCCAGCAATACGTTACCCAAGCTATGGAGAAGGGTACAAGTCCGGAAGTGATACAAATGGAATTGGACGAGCTTGATACACAGCTTGAAAAAATCGATAATCAGCTGAGCAAGCTGCAGCTTGAGGAGCAGAGAAAAGCGCTGGGAATGAATGACGAGGGCAGGGAGGACGAAAAGACAAATGAGGAGACCCGGAATCCCGATGCCCCTTGCTCGAACGGAGAACAAACCGAATCGCTTGGAACACACCAGATGAAGACCCTGATATCTGCAAGTACCGGAATGAATCAGAGCAGCAGTGTGACTAGAGCTCAATTGACCCTGAACAGGGAGGCAAAATCTTGGGAGCACAGCGATCCGGCACGTTCAGCGGCGTTAAAGGACAAAGCGGAGTCGCTGAACGGCAAGCTGCTTGAGATAGCCGGGCAGGTAAATAAAACGATAGCTTCGAAGAGCAGTGAAACCAATCCAAAGGAATCCATGTTGCATGACACTTCCGAGAGCAGGGCTGACGAGGCTTCCCGGCTGGAAAGTGCTCTCACCCCTGCCGTATCTGCCCCAGAGGAAGAGCAGGAATATATAGTCAGTATTTCTGATGACTTTTGAAATGATTATAGCTTGTCAAAAACTAGATTCTTGAATTCGATTTTGCCGCAGAAGGCAAAGTGCGTAATGCTTCTGCGTTCTTCCTCGCTGAGCTTCCCGAGATCGCTACCTTCTGCGGCTCCAGCAAATCGTCGGTCCATAATGCTACGAACGATTTCGTCTAAGCTTTGTTCATTTTCAAGTCGATGTTTGTAAAGCACGGGCGTCCACTTTTTACCGAACTTTACATGTGTTCGTTCGTCGACGATATCGATCTCGGCAGTCATGCCGGAGATAATATCGGATTTAGCGTAAAAGCTGTCCATTGATTTCTTTTTGCGGCTGAACGAACACGATTCGCCAAACATCGTCAATTCCGCATAGAAATGCTCCAGCTCTTGAATCGCATCTTCGACAAAAGGAATAGGAAACTGCTTGATGTCATAACCCATTTGTTCTAGCCTACGAACACCCATCTGATGGTGGCGACTCTCGTCCCAGATATGGCGGCTAAAATCGACGTAAAATTCAAAGGGCATGTCGTCCAGTCCATAGAAAACATAGCACATTGGATCGACAACCTGAATTTCTGTCATATAGTGCCACATGAATATTTTCAGGTTGTCGCGCACGTCTTCCGGTGGATTTTCGAAGTCTCCCTTTATCAACCAGTCGGGCATCGTTCTTTTCTTTGGAGCGGGTCCATAGGATTCCACATTCGGTTTGGTTGGTTTTGAAACAGCGCCCAAATCTGCACGTCCATCTATGCCGTTCAGGTGCCTGACGTATTCGCGTGCGTATTTGCGCCATCTTGTTACGCTTTCAAGAATGGCAGGTTCTTTCACAGAATCATGGATAAGGCGTTTGGCCCATTCGATCTGATCGCGTTTTTTTGGCAGCAGCTCGGCGATAAGCTCTAATGTCGGTGCGTCAAAGATCGGGTCGAGTGATTCGGTAAGTCGTTCTAATGCGTGGATGATCTCTTTTTTAACCTCAAGATACCAGCCTGCCAGGAACGCGTAGAAGTCGTCCGCCTCTGATACATCCTGTAGAAACTTCTGGATTTGTGGAGTAGGAATATGGATCTTGGCGTTTGCAGCAAGCTCTTCCTTGCGGCCAAGAAGACGATTCGCACAGGTCATATCTATCCACATGTGTCGGCTAAGCTCGGACTTCCATCCAAGTTCCTTCGCTGCGGGAACCCAGCCGGCAATGAGTCGGGCTGAAGCCCAATCCAGAAAAATAAAACGATTCAAAAGTGAGATTTGTTCCGGCACACGCATCCAGTAATCTCCGAGTTTATTGCGTAATTCTTGCGATTCGAATCTCTCGATTTCAAATTGGACAGTCATTTGAACGCCATCCCTTCATCGTGATTTTTAGTTTAACTTCACTGTTACCATTGTATAATGAAGGTAGGAAAATAGACTTGGTGGATTTAACGAACGAATTGGCGAATCCGACAGTTTAAGGAGCGATCGAGGAGACGTGACAGACTTTTACAAAAACGATAAGTTTTTAGAAAGCAAGGATTTTCTCTTTCATGCCGCTCCTTATCAAGTTGAGAGCAACAAGACGATTCCTCCGCACACGCACGAGTTCGTGGAACTCGCCTTCATTACCCAGGGTGAGGGAGAGCATGAATACGAAGGGGAGTTATTTCCGATATCGCAAGGAGACGTTTTCATCATCGAGCCGGGGAAGGAACATGCCTACCGCGTTGGAGAGAACCAGCAATTAAAGGTAGTTAATGTATTATTCGTGCCCTCGCTTTTGATCGGCGAGCTCAAGGCGTTGTCGAACGTGACTTCGTTTATTGACTTCTACTACATGGAACCATTCCTGCGGTCTAACATATCATTCCAATGCAAATTAACATTGAACTTGAGGCAGCAGTTCGAGCTTCGTGAGTTGATGGATCGGCTCATTCATGAATACAAATCCAAAGAAAGCGGTTATCGTTTCCTCATTAAGACCAAATTAATTGAGATTTTCATAACTCTAAGCCGAATATACGAGAAAAACAAGCAAAAGCCGCTTTCCTCCATCGCAAGCGACAATGAAATGATCGAACGGGTCTGTCAATTCATCGAGTTACGCCACGCCAGTCCGTTGACGCTTGAGCAAGTGAGCTCGATGGCAGGCATGAGCCAAAGTAAATTCACCGCGCTGTTCCGAGGGGTAGTAGGTAAGACGTTTTTGGAATATCGTAATGATATTCGTATTCGATTCGCTAAGCGTCTACTGGAGACGACTGATGACAAAATCATTCATGTCGCCAAAGAAATCGGCTTCGATGATCTTAGTCATTTTAACCGAGTGTTCAAGCAAGTGGTCGGTGTGTCGCCTGGAACATACCGTCGAAAGGCGGTCACAGAACATTCAAGAGAAGATTACGCTGACCCCAAACAGTAAGAGTATCATCATGCATATCGGAAAACCTGATATTTTTCTTCTAATAAATACCTGGATTCTGCAAACGAAATAAGGAGCAGTTTGCCTAAGTGCATCTGCTCCTTACATTTAATTATTAAATTAACGAATTATTTCCCAGTGTTCTTTTGCGGAAACAGAACCTGCCGGTGAACTTTCGAAATAGCGATGGTTAGATATCAAGTTTACGGGTACCGATCCATTTCACCTTTTCAGGATCGCGATGTGAAAAGAATAGGCTCTGTTTCGTATCTAACGTAGTTATCGACTCCATATCCCCCTGGCTTAATTCAAAATCAAAGATATTGAAGTTTTCGATAATTCTTTCTTTACGAACGGACTTTGGAATCACAACGACTTCTCTTTGTGTCAACCAACGTAAAACCACTTGAGCAACGGATTTATTATACTTTTCAGCTAAGGCTACCAATAGCTCATTCTGGAACAAGTTATTTTTCCCTTCAGCAAAAGGCGCCCAGGATTCGATCTGAACATTATTCTCTTTCATGAATTTTGCATTTTGGATTTGTTGGTTGAAAGGATGCGTTTCAACCTGGTTTACGGCAGGAACTACTTCATTATGAATAATCAAATCGATCAGGCGATCCTCGTGGAAGTTACTAATGCCAATTGCACGGACCTTTCCTTCACGATACAATTCCTCCATAGCGCGCCAAGAACCATGCACATCGCCGAATGGCTGATGAATTAAATACAAATCCAAATAATCCAACTGCAATCTTTCCAGTGATTTTTTAAATGCATTTTTTGTGCGCTCATAACCAGCATCCTGAACCCAAAGTTTCGTAGTAATAAATAATTCCTCTCTTGCCACGCCACTCCGTTTGATCGCTCTGCCAACTGCTTCTTCATTTAGATACGAGGCAGCTGTATCAATCAGCCGATAGCCTGCCATAATAGCGTCATAAACGCTTTGTTCACATTCATTTTGATCTGCTATCTGGAATACACCAAAACCGAGTATAGGCATCTCAACACCATTGTTCAAAATTACTTTTTGCATATAAAATCCTCCATTTTTAAAAATTATTTGTAAGTCGATTTAATCTTATCCCTTACAACCATAACAGGCTCACTCACTCACTCGCCGCGCGTTTCGAGATCGTACGGGTAAGGCCGAAGGGAACGGCCACCACACCACACGACCGCCGCCGCGACGGCAACGGCTCCAATCCAGCAGATCGACAATATCGACGATCTACCCACGGTAACTCCTTCGATACGAGCGAAGAGATAATGCTGTTGTCGAGCGTGCGCATGGTGCCAGTCCGATCCGCCAGAATACTACCAAGTTTGGAGCCTATACGTATTAACCACCGAATAGCCGATAAACACGAAGAATGTCACGCTGAGCGCAGTAGCGATCTCGGATTTTTCAAGAGGTTTGCCAAGAGGGATGGATGCTTCGCCTTTCATAGATGGAATGGCCTGACGTACCGACCAAAAAGCTGATAAGGCTCAGCATGTAAATGTTCCAAGTGTTACTCATTGCGATGTATTATCCCCCCTCTTCACATCCTTATTATGCACCAGATAACAAAGAGACCGTTATCCCATTCGTGCCAATTGTTTGCCTAATCCTCTTACCACCAACAAAATCCGAAGCGGGCTATGTACTTCTGAGGGACTTCTATACGGGTGCCTCCACCTGCTTGAAGCTCTTCTATGATCGCCGATTTCGCTGAAGGGGAGCATATCAAAGATCGGCTGCCTTTTCTCACCTAACTGACAGGATACTATACAAGACTGCGTGCCTTTTACGTCAAAACGCAGCCCCAATGGAGCTGCGTTTTTAAAGGGATTTAGATTAAGCATGTAAGCGTTTGTGGTTCGTACCCGTTCCAGTTGTTAGGTCTGTAGGATTTTTCTTGTGTGTTAACAGCTTGCGAAGGAAGGGCATCAGGTAATGGTCAATGCCGAATCTACCGGTGTTCGCACCTGCCATGAACAAGATCCCACCGATAAGAATAAACCAAGGATTCGTGCTTACGGTACCCGCGAACATGAACATGAAGTTCATCATGAGTCCAAAGAATGCTGCCGCGGTAGTCAAAACACCAAGAATCAAACCAAGACCGACTAAGAATTCACCGAGCGGAATCATGAAGTTAATGATTTTAACATTCGGTAGAGCAAAGTGTTGTATGAATGCGGTGAAGGTCGGATAAACAAGCTCATTGGTTGCTTTGTCTATTACTGGTTTAGTGACCGCGTTATTTAAGAAGCCTTCGGCAGTAAATCCGCCTGTTAACTTTTGCCATCCGTGAGTGAGCCATTCATATCCAAAATAAAACCTTACGAATAGCAGGATACCTGCTGCATATTTATTTTCCCTAAGCCATTTTCCTAACATGCTAATCATCTCCTAAAATTAATTGGTGAAAATTTTCACATACTATACTAGAAAATAAGCTATATCTATTTCAACTAAGAACGGGATCGTTTTTGTGTTTTCATGGTATATCTTTCCCTTCGTTTTACAGAATGTTTACTTCCTCTCTACACCTTTAATGTACCACGTCCTAAAGGATTTTTATGTGATTTAAATCACATAGTGTAAATTGTTTACCTTTACGCAAGAAGCTAACGGGGAACTTTTCTTTATTGATGTAACGGGCATTTTGTTGAAGATCAATCGAGGTGAACCGTACCATAAATGATGGCTAAATTTTTCGTGCAGAAAATAAAGTTGTAGACTGACGGCTGGCCATTCAACTACGGGCAGGCGATGCTGTGGAACTTCAAGGTGCATACGGGGTACCGGCATTAAAGCTATAGAAAGGGAGTT
>NZ_JAOQIO010000010.1:0-35769 GCF_025567575.1 Paenibacillus baimaensis
GTAAAAAGTCTTGCTTTATAAATATAGCCGCCTGTATAATCGTTCCAACAAACGTGGATTCATCATATTGATCCAAGGAGAACCGATATGAGCTGGATAAAAAAAAGCTTGTTTGCGAAATTATTAACGGGAATGCTGATTGCGTCAGTTATTCCCTTCTTTCTATCCAATGTGATCGCTTATCAGACGAATAGCAATTCCGTGAAACGGCAAATCATTGAGTTGAATAAGCATTCGATGAAGATCCGCATGGACGGGCTCAAAAGGTATTTTGTTGAACTATCAGATTTGGCTGTGTCTTTTTATAAAGACGAGGATTTAATGAAATATTTGCAAAGCTCGGAGATTACACCGTACGAAGCCTTATATTTCTCACAACAGATGCAAAAAATTTACGCAAGCCATCTTGAATTGAAGGCCGTTGATTTCATGAGTGCTTTATCCGGTCAGCGTTATATGATTAATAGTAACGGTCAAAGCATCCAATCCTCAGACCCCAAAATGATCAAAGCACAGGCTAATGAATGGGACATTACCAAAGAATTTCAGGTTTCTCATATGGGTAAAGATCGGATTTTGTCGATGAACAAGCTGCTAATAGATTATCCCGACTCGAGGGTATTAGGCTTGACTTCTCTCTATATTGGTCCCAAAGAAATCGCAGGAATCGTCAGCGGAATCTCCAATCCTGAAGAAGAAAGCTCGGAGTTTTTCCTCATTCATCAAAAGCCTCAATTGGCATTCACTTCCGATTCCGATCTGAATCAGGCTGGAGACGATAAAATTACCGCTATGGTGGCAAGCATTCGTGATCAGAATGGGTTCATCAGCGGAGAATGGAACGGAGCCCAAGGTGTTTTTATATATGCAACGGATCAATTCAGGAAATTACCCCTTACCATAGTAAGGTTTGTACCCGATTCAACCATTAATAAGGCAGCTAATCAGACGTTGAGCCAATCGTTGATCGTTCAATCCATTGGTATTGTATTTATCATTGTATTGGTGACATTGATGTCCTACTATATGATCCTGCGGATTAAGAGAATGATAAGAAACATGGCCAAGGTCCAGACCGGGAATTTCAAGGTGGATAAGAAGACGGGGGTAGCGGATGAGTTGGGAGTTTTGGAAGAGCGCTTTCAAAATATGGTTCGGCAGCTGGATATATTGATTAACGAAGAATACCGGAACCGATTGGAGCTATCAACTGCCCGGCTAAAAATGCTGCAGTCCCAAATTAATCCGCATTTTCTTTACAACACTCTCCAGTCCATTGGAACCTTGGCACTCAGTCATGGCGTCAGGGAAATCCACGATAAAATTGCTGAGCTGGGAGATATTTTTCGTTACAGTATGGACCTTAAGACGGAGGTGGTAACTTTGCAGACCGAGCTTAGGCATATTGAAAATTATTTGTCGCTTCAAGGGGGAAGATTTGCGAGCAAGCTGTCCTATAAAATTTCATGCCCACCACAGCTGATGAACATTCAGGTACCGAAAATGATTCTTCAGCCATTGGTTGAGAACAGTATCGTGCACGGCATGGAAAAGGGTCGAGGAAACGGAACCGTGCACATTTGCATTGAGTCCGGTGCCGCTATTGAAATCCGAATCATAGATAACGGTAAAGGTCTGGATTCCAAAATGATCGAGCAGCTGGAGCAGAGTTATACGGATTATCAGTTTAATTCCGATACAAGGATTGGGCTTCTTAACGTTTTACATCGTTTACAGCTTTATTACGGACCGGAATTTCATTGGAGGATTCGAAGTGTACCTTACGAAGCTACCGTCGTGTCCTTTACGATTCCTTATCAAACTGCAGAGGGGAGGACTGAATCATGAAAGTAGTGATAGCCGATGATGAAGAGCATGTCCGCAAAGGAATTGATCTTGCTGTGGATTGGATGCAATTCGGCATAACAGAACGATTCATGGCCGATAACGGTATTCAGGCGATGGAGCTGGTCAGGAAGCATCATCCAGTCATTTTATTTTGCGATATGAGTATGCCGCAGATGGATGGGATTCAATTACTGCAGTCACTCCGGGACGAAGGATGGGATACCCAGGTTATCGTCGTTAGCGGCTATGCCGACTATAGCTTTACAAGAGCAGCGCTGTTAGCAAACGGGGTCGATTATATCCTGAAGCCGTTCAAGACCAAGGATTTGGAAGAAGCTGTTTATCGCGCCGTAACGTCCAGTCAAGCCATCCATAACAAATCGATAGAGGAGCTTGAAAAGCGTCACCGCCTTCGTCTTGCCGACTCACTTCTGGATGAGCAGAAGCTGGTCGAATTTCTTAAAGGCAACGTTGTGCTGCAGGATGAAACCCTTCGCAATCTGTTTCATAAAATCGGGCTCCCCTCCCACAATCTGAGTATTTCTTTTATGCTGCCGCGAAATAAAACGAGGCTGATCGATGGAAGATTTGTAGGGGATATCGGATTATTTCAATTCGCTGTCAATAATATTGCGCAAGAAATTCTCAAGTCTCACGTGGTGCATTACTTATGCAGGCTGGATGAATACCAATGGATCCTGATCATGTCATCTACACATTCTGATAATATAAAGAACGAATATAACTGGTATCTCAAAAAATTAGAGCAGGCATGGCGGGAGACGTTAGGCTTGGAGGTGCTGCAAGGAACCTTCATATCGGTAGCGGATCCTACACAGCTGCTTCCTGCAGTCGCCGAGGCACGAGCCTCCTTATTGAAAAGCGAGCTATTGAAGGGCTCGATCAAATCTACCCACGAATTGCCCCGATGGGCGGATCGGGAAATCTTGTTGATGAACGCTATCCAGAGAGGTCATCGTGCCGGTTTGACGGATATTATAGGAGCTTTTGTTCAAGCGCTGCACGCCTGTGGTTCCTTGCGACTGGAACAACTTCAAGTATACACGATGGAAGCCAACCTGCTGGTGAAGCGTATCGGAGGTTCTAGTCAAACGAACAAAGATCGAATAGACGGTTTACTTTCCTTATGGATTTGTGACTTGGATGAATGGCAAGCTCAGCTTGAGCAGCGCTGCTGGGAAATGGCCGAGTATGGAAACGATCATTCTTTATCTTTTGGAATTGAAGGGGTTTATCAGTACATCCACAAGCATTATCAGGAGCAGATTTCGTTGTCTACGCTGGCAGAGGCCTTTCATTTCAGTCCACAGCATTTGACCAGAAAATTTAAAGAGCAATACCATACCACCATCATGTCCTGCTTAACCAGCCTTCGCATGGAAAAGGCGATATCGCTGTTGATCCATTCAGATGCTCCGATTGCGGAATTAGCTAATTCACTCGGCTATGAGGATGAGAATTATTTCAGCAAAGTATTTAAGAAACAGACCGGATTATCTCCAATCCAATTCCGTAAACACAATAGAGACAGGTGAACCTGAAGAAGTTCAAATATTCCTTTTTTACAAGGCGATTCTCCTTGTTGGGTGCGGTCATTCTTATCTTATAATAGGACTGTAGCAGCGATAAATAGGGGGTTAGGAAATGGGGAAAAAGTGGTCTTGCTCCATGCTGTCGGTCTTAATGGCAGTTACGGTAGCTCTTGTCGGTTGTACTAATCAGGTACCGGGCAATGGGGGAGCGAAGGAAAGTTCGGCAGCAGGAGAATCAGGCAATAAAGCGAAGCCGCCGAAAAATGTTACGCTGAAAGCAATCGGATTAACGCCGCAGCATGCCGAAAATGTTAAAGCGATTGTTAGTGATTATGAAGCTGAGCATCCGGGAGTGAAGGTGGACTTTCAAATTCCTCCGGATAAAGCAAGCACTTTGTTAAAGACGCGCTTTGCTGCTGGTGACGCGCCGGATATCTTTTACTTGGGCGCTTCAGAAATTCCCGCTTGGGCAGATAAACTCGCAGATTTGTCGAAAGAGCCGTGGATGGCGCACGCACTGAAGCCGAGCCTTGCCCCAATGACGATTAACGGTAAGCAATTGGGTTTTCCGATGCAGGTAGAAGGGCATGGCTTTGTATACAACAAGGATTTATTCGCAAAAGCGGGAATCACTAAAGTCCCGACAACCTTATCGGAGTTGAAGCAGACAGCTGATAAACTGAAAGCAGCCAACATTCAATCCTTCGGGGAAGCATGGAGCAACTGGGGTTTTCTCATGCACCTGCTCGGTATTCCCTTTGCTTATGAGAAAGATCAAGCCGGATTGATCGATCAGATCAACAAAGGCACGAAGCAAATCAAAAATGTGACGAATATTGATAATTTTTTTACGGTTTTGGATCTGACTGATGATTACGGTTTGGGTAAGCAATCGGTAGGCTATGACTTTAATCAGCAGCAAAAGGATTTTGCCGACGGGAAAATGGCCATGATCAAGCAGGGAACCTGGTACACAGGGCCTCTTCTGAAACTAAATCCGAAGCTGAACATGGGGATGTTCGCCGTACCGCTTAATGACAACGCTGAAGAAACCAAGATGCAAGTTGCCACCACGGCTTATTTTGTTCTCCACAAAGACTCAGCGAATCTGGAAGAAAGCAAGGAGTTTCTAACCTGGCTTCATAAAAACGGACAAAAATATATTGTAGAAAAAATGAATTTGGCTCCTGTGTTTGATGATGTAAATGGAAAAAATTTAGGGCCTTTGCACGAAGACATGAACAGCTACGTGAAAGCGGGCAAAACCTATGACAATTATGGCACCGGACTGTGGCCGGCCGGCTTCAATACGGATATCGCCAAGCCTTTGCAAGCTTACATCGCAGGCGTAGCGAATAAGGAAGAAACTTTGAAACAGCTGCAGGATCTCTGGATTCAGCATATGAAAAAATAGCTTTTCAAAGTGGGGCTTGGTGCTTGTCATAACCAGGCCCTTCTCATTGGCACACGTCGCTATCATAAGGCTTGGAAGGAGTTCATCATGGGTAAGAATGTCATTCAGCGAAGGCTTGTATATGTCGCATTTGTCGGTCCGATGCTTGTCTTGTTTTTCATGTTTATCTTCATCCCGTTTATCCGTTCAATTCTGTACTCTTTTCAGGATTGGGATGGAATCAGGAGTGAAATTCATTGGGTAGGATGGAAAAACTATATAGGCTTGTTTAAAGACTCGAACTTTGCCAGAACCATCACCTTCACCTTGAAATATGTGGCTGCTACAGTAATTGCCTATAATGTACTCGGGTTATTGTTGGCAGTCGCCTTAAATACCGGATTGAAAATGAGAAATTTTCTGCGAACGGCATTCTTTTTACCAACGGTCATGGGGCTGGTTGTGGTGGGCTTCCTATGGAATTTTATTATTAAACATATGTTCCCGCAGCTGGGTCAATTCATGGGGATCGACTTACTGAAGGATAACTGGCTCTCCTTGCCGAGTCATTCCTTCTGGGCCATCATCATTGTTACGGTATGGCATGGTCTGGGCTATTATATGATTATTTATTTGGCAGGGCTGCAAGGGGTGTCCAGCGACCTGAAGGAAGCCGCAGAAATAGATGGAGCCGGCAAGCTTACACTTTTTTGGAGCATCATTCTTCCATTGATCCGGCCCTCGATTACGATCTGTGTGTTTCTTTCTATTGTTCACGGGTTCAAATCGTTCGATCTCAACTATTCACTTACGATGGGCGGACCTTACGGAACGACAGAGTCCATCTCCTATCAGATTTATCAGGATGCCTTTAGCAGCGATTTGTTCTCCTACGCTTCTGCTAAAGCGGTCATATTTTTTCTTATACTGGCTTTGTTCTCAGTTACCCAGGTAGCGTTTATGAAAAGAAAAGAGGTGGAGGCGTGAGGAAAATGCGATATGGAGTCGGGTTATTGATGCTTGAACTGCTGCTGATCCTGTCTGCGGTTCTCATGCTGTATCCTTTCTATTTAACATTTCTCAACAGTTTTAAAACGTATCTTGAAGTTTCGCAATCTTTAATTGCGCTTCCCGGCTCGTGGACTCTGGACAACTTCTCCAAGGTATGGGTTTCGATGAACTATCCCCGTGCCTTGCTTAATTCCATCGTTGTCACCGTTTGTTCGGTAGGGGGCGTATTGCTGGTAAGCTCTGCCGCCGCCTATCGACTCGTCAGAAGCCCGGGCAAAGTCAGCCAGCTTATATTTTTCCTCGTATTATCCTCGATGGTCATTCCTTTTCAAATTGTTATGATACCCGCACTAAAGGTAGCCAAGGATTTATACTTAATCAATTCGGTTTATGGTCTGGTTATCATGTACTGGGGCTTTTTGGTACCTATGGCTTTGTTCCTGTACCATGGGTTTGTCAAAACGATTCCCATTGAATTGGAGGAGGCCGCGTTTATAGATGGCTGTGGTCCATTTAAAATGTTCTATAAGGTCGTTATGCCTTTATTGATGCCTATTACGACAACAATCGCCATCATCAATGTACTTGGGGTGTTTAATGACTTCATGCTGCCCTTGGTCATGATCAGTTCCGATAAGTTCCGGACGCTTCCTTTAGCTGTCAGTATATTTTTCGGTGATTATGGCAACGAGTGGAATTCCATTATGGCTGCGCTCACCATTTCGATGTTTCCGATTATCGTATTTTTCTTATTCATGCAGCGATTTATCATTCAAGGTTTGGTTGCCGGGGCGGTTAAAGGTTAGCCTTATGTGAGATATATATCAGCGTTGTGTGGTATGATAAAGCTATACTGATGATGCGGGTGACAACTTGACGATTTTACTTATGGTCCTCATGGTAGCGGCTATTGCGCTGTTCATAACCAAAGCTCGAAACCCTTCTGCGTACTGGATGGGTTTTGTTCTGTTTGGCTGGTTCCTGAGTATAGCCGGTCTTATTTTGTTTATAGCCAAATATGGCGGCTTCTATTATAAGGTGAATATTGTCTTATTTTTCAATGATGACATTCGTAATTTGCTGTTGAACTCGCCTATTAAAATTGAAGGCATCAGCCGCATGATTACGGTGGGAAGATCGATGTTTATTTTCAGTCTCATCGGGTTATCCCTGTCGCTGTTATCTTCTAGAACGATTTGGAAGCAGTGGCATATCTACGCGCTGAGCTTGCTTTTGGCGCTTGCCAACATTATTTTCTATGATCCGATTATATACAAAGAGGCGCTTACGGTCATGGAACGCCATTATACGTATATGGTTGGTTGGCTGACACGGGGTTGGATCGTTATCTCTGCTCTTATGGCGGTTTCCATCATGATCTGGAGCTACCGGAAAATAACGATACCCTGGGTGAAGCAGCAGAGCAGATTCATTATATTGGGCGTATGCTCGCTGGTGCTCTTTTATTTTTTCCTCGGTTTTATGGGACCTTTGCAAGTATTTGATGTACGAACGTTCTATGTCCTCTATTCGGATTTCTCGAATTTCAATCCACCGCTGACTCTCATCCAGTGGTACTTGAGCATCGTGTTTACGGGGGTGCTATCACTCATTAGTATTGTGTCGATATGGAAATATGCGGAGATCGAAAACAAGATGGGTAAAAACGACCTGCACCTGCAAAGAAAACTGAAAACGGCTAATATGGGTGCCCAGGTATTCACACATGCGATTAAAAATCAGCTGATTATGATGCAACTGCTCATCACACAGGCAACAGATCAGCTCAACAAGCAAGAAACACCTGGCTCTGCCGAGGCGATGATCCCTTTGGAAAAAGCGGCACATATCGCTGATCACACGCTCGGACGGCTGGACCAGTTATATAAATCTTCGAAAAGCAATCATCTTCAATTAAAACCGTACGCTGTCCACAAGCTTATCGATCACACGCTCGACCGCACGACAGTGCCGGAATCTATCGCGGTTGAGGTTGAAGTGCCAAGCGAAGAAACTTTTGTATTAATCGATGTGTATCACATGTCCGAAGCGATCCACAATTTGCTGGTAAATGCCATCGAAGCGATTGGAGACGATCCGGAAGGAAGAATCCGTCTGATCAGCTATGTGGAGGAAGACTGGGTCATTATTAAAGTAACCGACAATGGCCCTGGCATTGCAAAAGAGCTGCAGGAAGGCGTTTTTGACCCCTTTTATACGAGCAAGAACACGACCAGGAACTGGGGGGTGGGGTTATCATATGTTAAACATGTCGTGCTGGGCCACTACGGCCATATTCATCTGGACAGCAAGGGAAATACCGGATGCACCTTCCAGGTCATCATTCCGCTATACTTATTAAAACCGTCAGCAAAGGAGGGATGAGGGCTCTATGACACCACCAATTCGTATTCTTGTAGCCGAGGACCTGGACGTATTGAGAGAACATTTTTGCTTACTGATCGAGCAGACAGAGGGTATGATCCTCGTTGGACAAGCTTCCAGTGGCAAAGAGGTGCTAAGCCTCGTTCCGCAGCTTAGACCGGATATTATTTTGATGGATATTGAGATGGATATGAAGCATGACGGTATTATTACCGCACAAAAGGTACTCGCGCAATTTCCCGAGACGAAGATTATTTTCCTGACCGTTCATGAGGATGACGAAACTGTATTTAGCGCCTTTGAAACGGGGGCCGTTGATTATGTATTGAAAACAAGCTCGGTTGGCGAAATTATCAATAGCATCCGAACGGCTTATCAGGGCAAGGTCCAAATTCGTCCTGAGGTCGCCTATAAGATCAAAAATGAATTTACCCGTATTCGGCGCAACGAAGAAACCTTTCGCAAGTCCATTCAGATTTTGTACCAATTAACTCCCTCCGAGCTAGCCATTCTTGATCTGCTGCTAAAGGATATGAAAATCACGGAGATTGCCAAGGAACGGCAGGTGGAGCTGTCCACCATCAAATCACAAATTAATCTCATTTTGAAAAAATTCAATAAAAAGCGAACAAAAGAAGTAACCGCCATGCTGCGTGATTCGGACATTATACCCTACATACATAAAATAAGAGAGGGGCTATAGAGCCCTTCTCTTATTTGTAATCATCACAATGTATAAGTTTCTATAGAGCTAAGCGTGGTATCGCTTGAACCTGCTTACGGGTTAACCGCTTTGATAGCTGGATCCGTCGTCATGAATTTTTCCGATGGCACGATGCTGTCCATTTTGCCGTTAGCGACAAACAGCTTTTGCAAATTGTCGAACCATTGCTTGGCTGTGCCGTCCTTGAATACGGTCGCAAGCTTCTTGCTATCGATCCAATCAATACTTTCCAGCTCTTGCTTTAGGCTATCCTCAGGCACCTGTGTATAGGCAGCTGTTAATTTAACGGCTTCGTCACTATGGCTTATTTTGTACTCGGTTGTTTTCGCCATCGCTTTCATGAATTTGTCAACCAATTCCGGTTTTTCCTTTAAGAATTTCGGATTCACGACCCAGCTGGACGGGAACGAGTATTCAGGGAAGAAGCTGCTGTTATCCCCGAGCTTAACCATGTTTTCTTTGCCAATTTGTTTCTCGATCTCTGATGTGTACGGGGACCAGATGGCGACTGCATCGACCTTGCCTGCAACGTAAGCAGTAACAGCACCGGCAACATCCATATTGACGATATTCACATCGCTCAGCTTAAGCCCGGCTTTTTCTATGCCCAGATTCAATACCATTTCACCCGAGGTTCCTTTGGGTACCCCAACGGTTTTACCTTTTAAATCTTTAAATTCTTTAATACCGGATTTTTTCGTGGCGAACACCATATCACTCTTGCCGAGACTGACGATCCCTATGATGTTGCCTTGACCTTGAGCAGATAGGAAGGTCGCTCCAGGCCCAATATAAGCAATATCGATTTCACCCGCTGCCATGGCTTGAAATTCCGGAGGGCCGCTTAGAAATTTGACGGCATTCATCTTAATGCCTGCTTCTTTGAAGAAGCCTTTTTCCTCGCCAATCGCAATCGGTGCTGCTCCCCCCATGTTAGGCATATAAGCGAAATTAATGGTTTGTACCTTTTCCTCAGTTTTGGCAGTGGGGGTTGGCGTTTGTGGTGCATTGGCATTCGTGGACCCGCTGCCTGAACCACAGGCACTGATAAGAAGTGTAAGACTGAGTGCAAGTGCTGCCAGTGGAAGCTTAATTACGGATTGTGATTTGTAAACCATGTTAAAAACCCTCCCTTTATTATGATTAGTATAACGGTAATATATACCGATTACTTCGACACCTCGAGATATTCACGGTACACTTTGGACCATATCTCATTTTTGATACTGATATATCGTTCATCCAGCTTGGTTGACTGATCTCGAGGGTAAGGGATGTCTACATCTATAATTTCTTTGATACGGCCGGGACGTGCACTCATAATAATGACACGCTGGGCCAGGATGACGGCTTCCTCAACATCATGAGTAATAAAGAAGCACGTTTTCTTTTGCTTCTGCCAGGTCTTGAGCAGCTCTTCCTGCAGCTGGGCTCGCGTCTGGGCGTCTAACGCTCCGAACGGCTCATCCATAAGAAGCACTTCAGGCTCCACCGCATATGCTCTTGCAATCGCGACCCGCTGCTTCATCCCGCCGGACAATTCCTTCGGATACGCATGGGCAAAGTCCTTGAGTCCCACCAGCTCCAAATAAGATTCAGCCTTTTCCTTGCGTTCCTTCTGGTTTAATCCGCGCAGCTTCAGTCCAAATTCAACATTTTTCAATACGGTTTTCCACGGGAATAAGGCGTACTGCTGAAACACAACACCACGTTCCCTACCGGGGCCGTTCACCTCCTTGCCATCGACTCGCACAGAACCTGAGGTTGCGGCTTCAAGTCCGCCAATAATATTGAGCAGGGTTGTTTTCCCGCAGCCGCTTGGGCCGACTACACATACAAATTCATTATTTTTGATCGTTAAATCCGTGTTTTGCAGGGCAATGGTATCGCCATTTCGTCCCTTGTATATTTTCGACAGGCCGCTGATCTCAATTTTGTTAGCTTCTGTCGCTTGATTATTGATGTTGTTCGCTTCTAGCTTTGCCGAAGTTCCTGCCATCCTGTCAGCCTCCTCTCCAGAAACAATACGAATTTATCCATAGCCAAGCCTATAATCCCAATGACAATGATACCGAGTATGACGACATCCATGCGGAAGTATAAGCTTGCTTCCATGATCATGTTGCCAAGTCCTTTATTGGCGCCCGTTAGTTCAGCAGCAACAAGTGTTGTCCACGCAGCAGCCAGACCAAGTCGCACCCCTACCAGAATATAAGGGAAGGAGGCAGGTACAATGACCTCGAAGAAAATGTCCCGGTCTCTGGCGCCAAGCACCCGGGCCGCACGGATTAAGGTTGGATCGACGTTGCGTATTCCTTGAAAAATAGTGATTACCATGACCAGAAAGGTAGCAACAAAAATAACGCTGATTTTCGCCGATTCGCCCACACCCTGTGAAACAATAACAAGAGGGATCAAAGCGATAGGGGGGATGGTCCGAAAAAATTGAATCCATGGGTCCACGATGGAACGGATCAAAGAGTACCATGCCATCAAAAATGCAACAGGTATAGCTACGATCAGCCCGAGTGAGAAGCCACCAAGTACCCGGAGCAGGCTCGCCCATACGTTGGTCCACATCCGGCCGCTCCCAATCTCCGTGGAGAACGATTTCAACACCTTGACCGGACTTGCTATAATAGCTCCTATAGCCGGAATCGATGATAGCAGGTACCAGACCAGTATACCTACGATCAAGGAGATGATCGTCAGCATCCAGTTGGGGATTTTTTTCATAGTGTTAACCTCTTTTCATAGAGCTTAATTTAATTAATAGGGACTGTTGCAGGTAGGTCTACCCATCATAGGCAGGCTGCAGCGCCTCACTGGAGTAGATGCTTCGCAATTCCGATGCTGCTTCATTCCAGCCGCTCTTTTCTAATTTACGAACCCAATCCTCAACCTTCAAATATTTCCATGGTCCAGTTTCGATGACTTTTTGCATCGGGTCTACCTTATAGCCTGGCTTGCGTGCTTGCTCATGCTGCCATTGGGACAAGCGATGGTCCATTTCTTTCACCATGTCAGGAAATTCATGGGCCACATTGCGGGTTTGATTAGGATCGTTAACCATATCGTACAAAGTCACATCGTCAAAATGCAGCAGCAATCCCGGATGATACGTACGGATGAAATACCATTTCTCGTCCCGCATAGCGCGTTGGCATACATACAAAGCATGATCCATCACCAGATAATCGCGTCCTTGCCAATGCTCGCCTGTTAGTGCTGGGAGAAAGGAGCGACCGTCCCACCCTGATGGCACTTCGAGTCCAACCAGATCAGTAAGGGTAGCGATTACATCGACGTTATAGACGAAGCCGTCAACGGCTTGCCCCGGCTGGGTTACACCCGGAATTGTAACAATCAGCGGAATATGATGGACAGCTTCCGTCGCACTTGCGTGTTCGATGTAAATGCCCTGCTCCCCAAGGGATTCGGCATGATCGGCACTAATAATGAAGCACACTTCATCTTCGATGCCAAGCTCGCGCAGTGTGTCCAACAGCTCACCTACATATTTATCCATGTAACTGATACCGCCATCGTAGCCGTCTATCACATGCTTGAAATCGTCGCGATTAGCGATTTGTCCTGGCATCGTAGCCGGATACTTATCACCCCAGTGAAGGAAAGGAGCGGAACGCGGAAAGCTGTCCTTTTGTTGGGAGGCAATAGTTGCTTCATCAGGGAAAGCCTTCAGAGGCGCGTCCTTCCACTGCTCCATATATTCGATGGGATACGTGTAGAATGTATGTGGGTCCCAATATTGAATGTGTAAAAAGAAGTTATCTTCTTTACCATGCTGCTTCAACCAAGGAATTACGGAAGCGTTTACTTCATCGGCATTTTCGTTGCCTTCTTTTAAAGAATGCGTATGAACTTCGTTCCAGCCGGCAAAATACCACCAAGCGTGATGGCGATCTCCGAAGGTAGAGAATGTAACCGTTTTATATCCAGCTTTGCGGATATGTCTCGTAAAGAAAGGAATGTCTTCGCTGTGCCCGTCGCCTTCTGGGTAATGAAACTCTCCGCCCGGTCCCCAATGCGTCAGCGCTCCGTGGTGAATACCGAATCGGCCTGACATGAAGCTGGCTCTTGATGGTACACATGGAGAAGACGCGGTGTAGCAATTGTTGAATCTCATACCAGCTGCGGCAATTTTATCAATGTTAGGTGTGGTATTGCGGTTGTAGCCATAACAGCCCATATGATCGGGACGAAGAGAGTCGATGTCCAAATAAATAATTCTCATGTGTTGACCTCCTGTGCTAAGTGATATTTTCATTATATTTTTAATTTTCTGTAAACATAAGGTTGAACATTCTTCAACCCTTATTCGTCATATCTACGATGATATCCCCATAAAAAAAGCAAAAAAACTGCCAGTATGGGCAGCTCCTTTGCTTAATAATCAATGATTTGATCATATGTGAAATTTGCGATATAGCGATTCATTCATAGCTTCTTTGACTCTATGATTCGTTCTGAATCGGATCGGAGACCAAGCCTTCTTCATTAAGCTCTGCCTCGGTTTTCATATTCTTCATATCCTTGCCCAGCCGCTTGATTTCTTCCATATTGGGAGCCATGGATCCGTTCATAACTTCACTGATCGGTGTATCAGACCCTTTTTGCTCATCGAACTCTTCGTGTGCCTTTACGGTCGTTTTCAAATCTTCGTTATTATAGGTATTGTTCGACATATCAGGTCGCCTCCAATGTTAGTATGCACTTGTGTACTATTATTAACCTGCTCGTTATAAAACCAAACATAAATTCCATTATTTGGAATAAAAAAGCGAGGCAATTTACAAAAAAGGCTATCCTGAGCACAAATGTGCTGCAGGATAACCCTTTTTGTACCATTTAATTGTTAATCAGACCTGCTTTTTGAAGAAGTCTTCTCATCATTGCTGCTGTTTGTGCACGGGTCACATTGTCCTGAGGCATTATTTTTTGCTGGTCGCCCTGAATAATTCCGTTAGATACAGCTGCAGCCATTGCCTGCTTGGCCCAATCCGCGATCATCTGATTATCATTGAAATTTTGTAGCAGTTTGGTCGTATCTCCTGATTGAAATGCATTTAATTTGGCGAGTTTAGAGGCCTGATTAAGGATCACAGCTGCTTCAGCTCGGGTTATGGTCTGATTAGGACGGAAGGAGCCATCCTCGTAACCCCTTATTAACTGATAGGATAATGCTGTCGCAACCGTATCCGTATACCAATCATCCTTGCGGACGTCTGATGGCAGAGCCGCGACTACTCCATGTTTAATTCCAAGCGAACGAACCATAATTGTTACAAATTCCGCCCGTGTAATCGCTTCGTCAGGTGCAAATGAATCCTTGCTGACTCCCCGGATAATAAGCCGGGAAGCCATATCGTTGACGTCCTGTTTGCTCCAGTGTGTCGACACGTCAGAGAAGATTCTGGGACTCCATACGACCGTGTACGTACTATTGGTCAAACTGTTGATAATGGCATTGTCATGGTTGCCCTGCTTGATTACTTTTGTTGGCACATGAGTGAATGAACCATCTGGATTTAATACGACACCCGTCGTAATTTGTGAAGCATCGACACCATCGGGTAGTGTAATCGTACGCTCCACATAGCTGTTAAACCGTTCAACCTCTACTTTTTTATCTCCCAAGGTAGCTGTAACTTCAAAGGTGACTGGCGCGACCTCTAATTTCACACCTGTTTCGTTTGCTACTTTTTGAAGCATATCCACTGTTTCCTTGGAGGGTGTCGAGATAATCACATTGATGATAATATCCTGCAGTTGTACGTTGCTTCCTAGCTTAGCGGAGATGTCATCAATCTTCATTTGCAGGGCCGGAAGTGTATAGGAGGCACGATCGGTTTTGATTTCCAGTACGGCCTCTTTCGTTTCCATTAGCTTGACTAGTTGTCCGGTCAATTGGCCAACTACCACATCGCTGTTCCCACTAACAGGAATCGTAATGATTTTACTACTGTCATTCTCGAGCTTGGTGGTTACTTTATCCTGCTCCAAAATAATCTTTGTGGTCGTGATTTCGCCATTTTTTTCCGTTAGAGCTGTTGCCAGCTTGTCCTGTTTTACACCGTCTATAATTATCTCGACAACGCTGCTGCTGCTCGGTGCTTGTGTAGTTGTCGGTGCTGCTGATGTGCCCGTTGGTGAGCTTGTTGTTGATGTATTGGAGGCTGCACGGCGTACATTCAGCGTATACGTTTGGGTGTTAACTCCGTCCTGTGCTTTCACAGATATGCTGATCGTATTGGTCCCTATATTGAGCCTGATAGCATCAGACTCGGAGCCGCTATTAACCGACACTCCATTAACACTCAGCTGGGAGGATGCATCGTAAACGCTGGCAGTTACGGTCATCGTTTGAATGGCTGTACCCACAAACAGATCGTAACTAGTTGTTAACGGTGAGAATTGTGGATTAACAGCACCAACGTTGGTCGTGAGGCTGCTTAGCTGAGCATTAGTTGAAGGTGCACGATGGACATTCAACGTATACGTTTGGGTGTTAACTCCGTCCTGTGCTTTCACAGATATGCTGATCGTATTGGTCCCTATATTGAGCCTGATAGCATCAGACTCGGAGCCGCTATTAACCGACACTCCATTAACACTCAGCTGGGAGGATGCATCGTAAACGCTGGCAGTTACGGTCATCGTTTGAATGGCTGTACCCACAAACAGATCGTAATTAGTTGTTAACGGTGAAAATTGTGGATTAACAACATCAACGTTGGTCGTGAGGCTACTTAGCTGAGCATTAGTTGAAGGTGCACGATTAACGATAAGTGTATAAAGGTTCGTATAGGAGCCGTCAGCTGCCTTCACCTCTATTGGAATCGTGTTATCCCCGGTAGCAAGCGCAATCGGGCCTGACGCTGTACCGCTTGCAGTCGTTATTCCGCGAATTTTCAGGGTTGCAGCAGGATCATAGACAACTGCGGTCACCGTGGTTTGCAGCTTGTCATTAGCTACATTCTGATGATAGGAACGAATACCGGTACTGAAAGCAGGCGTCAGATCACCAGTTGAGGTTGACAATGATTTAAGATCTGCCAAGCCGGATTTCCCTATAGTTACAAGTAGGGAAACGTTATGGCCCGAAGCATCAGTTGCATTAAGTTTTTCTGGGTCGGTCGTATCCACAGACAGCAGCTTGCTGCCCGATACGATATTACTCTTGATCATAAAGCGAACCGTGAACAATTCAGTGGTCGTAGTGACTGGATGGCTACCACCAGACACATCAAACCAGGCTGCCCTGAACGAGCCGGACGCTGCGTTTATGAGAGATTGGAAGCAGCCATTATTGTCATTCACACATTCGGTCTCGGAGGGATTGCCGTATTTCGGTGTGATGCTGACAGCCTCCAATACATTCTTATCATAGTCTATCTGCAGGCCATAGGCTGCAACCTCGGAGCTCGGAGCTATCGATACAACAACATCTGCTTGTTGACCGGCAACTCCTGTTACCGGTGAGATGAAGATCTGTGCGCCAGCCGGAGCTGCCGAAGCTTGAAAAGGATGGATGAGCATGATGGTTATTAAAAATAACAGTGCGCTTAACCCTGTCCATGGTGTACTTGAACATTTATTTCGAACTGGCATGAGTTGACCTCTCTTTCCTTTCAAGGATAACTATCGTTTATGGAGTGTGGCTACCAAGGTATTGATAAGTTTCTTTTGGGTACCTGATCCAGTGATTAAGTGCGAAGTTGCCCATACCGCCTATTGTTCCTTGTTTGCGAACCAGCGTTCCTCCACCGGCTAGAATCGGTATTGCGCTAGTAGCATTGGGAGTTCCAAGTACATCAATGATTTGACCATTCTTTTTAAGAATAAGCGCAGTCGTTTCAAATTGAGTTGGATTGAACATGGAAAGATCATCATTAAAATAAGTGATAGGAGTAATATCCATAGCATCATAAAAGACAGAATCTATGAAGATATAGGGCATTGCTGGAACCACTGGAAAGATGGAACGAGTTGATTTCTGAATTGTGTTGGTTGCCTTCATATATTTCTGCACTTCAATTTCATAGCCTTCAGCCTTATGGCTGGGATTTCCGTCCCCCTTATAGTAAAGCTCAATAGCAATTCGACCATCTCCACCGTCTAAATATTCGGAAAAGAAAAGGTTCAACGTTTGTGCTACCGTACTTATAGTCATAACATTCGAAGTGACAGCTACGCCTTGGGTCATCGCATTTGCCTTCGCTGTGATACTGAAATCTGTAATGCTTGGTGTGTAGCTGACCCAATCATGTTCCAGCAGTAGGTAAGCTTTTCCGTCGCTCACGTAGGCTAATGCAATATTTAATCCGGCTGGAGCATTGTTCAGAGTAAAGTCTGCAGCTCCGGCATCATCCTTGAAAGAGTCGCCTGTCACACTCAGCGTTATGAGCGCTGCATCCAAATTATCCTGATTTAGCGAAGCTGGGTATGTCTCGGCTGTCATTGTGGCAGTAACCGTTGCCGATGTTGTAAATGACCATCCGCTATTGCTCGTTATACCTGCATAAGGATTACTAGAAGCATCGATAAACGCACCTGCATCGATTTTTACATAATAGCTTGTGCTGGCGAGCAAAGCTGGAGCTTTAATCGTCACTTGCTTGCCGCTGATCGTGACATTATTTAGATCATTAGCGGAATAGCTGGCAACCTCGTTATTATCCGAAGAGGTATAAATCATAACTTTCTTGTCACTCACTGCAGTCACATTCTCACTGAAGGTCATACTGATGGAGCTCATTGACGAATTTATCCCTACAGCACTATTAGATGGAATCGAACTTATCAGTGTCGGCGGGTTGTCTACCGTTGTAAACTTCCACGTGCTGCTGCCGCTTATACCCACAAACGGATTTCCTGAAGCGTCCTTGAACGCGCCCTCTTCAATTTCAACGTAATAGTCAGTATTTTCCTCTAATCCGGTAATGGTAATATCCGCTTTGTTACCTGCAACAGCTACGCCTGTTTCATTGGCTTTTCGAGTAGTCACGACTGAATTGTCGGAAAGCTTACGTATCGTGATATTTTTGTTCAATGCGAAGATATCTTTATTGAAAGTAATGCTGATCAAAGAGATTGTCGCATCAACGTTGGATAAGCCATTAACAGGCGTTAGACTCGCAAAAGTGGGAGCTGTTGTACCGGCAATCTTGGTACTTGCGGCGCTGATAACTTGTTTACCGACTATACCGCTCTCGACCGGGGTGACACCGAAGAACAGGTACTTGTCGCCATCCTGCTGCTTGACTGTATAAGTGCTTGAATTTGCTCCTGAAATTTCTGATTTACCACTGCCGTCAGCATTATCGCCACTGTACCATTGTAATAGACTTTGGGCCTCCGGTTTTTCCTCCACATCGAAGTATCTGTAGGCACCTGTTACGACTTTGTCAATCTCTGCAAGACCAGTTATATTCACTCCAAGAGCCAGCGGCAGATCATTAATATCCTGGAATATAGCGGTATAGCTGGTGACTCCGGAGTTTGCATCCTTTCCTCCGACATAAGAGGTGGTAAGAGCGACAGCGTCGGCATTGGTTACCTTACCGTCCCCGTTAATATCCATCATCAGTTTTTCATCTTCACTTACAGTTTCCTTACCGGCAAGGTATCGAGAGATGAATAATGCATCTGCAGTCGTAACCAGTCCGTCACCTGTAAAGTCGCCCAGCTTGGTTATCTTCACACCAAAGGTATCCGTTATCATATTATTGTCGACATCGGTTCCGCTCAGTGTAAATACGGGGGACCCGGGCTTGGATATTGTAATCGTCGCTATGTTTCCTGTGACTGAGCCTGAAGCCATGCTGCTATCACTGGAAACCAGCGTTAGGCCACTATAGTCTTTAAACCGTTTCGAAATATTAAAAGTAAACTGGGTATCGGTATCGGCCGAGCTATTGCGTGTGGCCCAGCTCATGTTATCGGTCACAATAGCCTTGACTTTAACCGTCTCTGCGTGAACCGGATTTGGAATGGAAGCGAATGGAAAAACCAAACTAATTGCGCTCGCAAATACCCCTATTTTTGCAGTCAAAGACCATTTCTTGCTTGTCGGGTTAGACGGCATCTAGTAGCTCTCCTTGTTGTTTTATAGTAGACTTCAGAAAAAATTTAGTTGAAATTTGTTGAGAAATAGCATAGAGGACAATTTCGAAATTGGTGAAATTGATGGTCGAAGAAAATTGAAATTCTGAAATGTTGAGATTGATTAAGAATGTTCCTTTCCTGGATGTCATATGAGGCTAGTAGATGTGAGAAGAATGGAAATAACTGAGGTTTGGAAAAGTCGTATATTGTTGAAATGTGTTGTAATACAGCTTCTTATTATATCAAAAAAATTATTTTTTGTGATTTAAATATAATTGAAATATATTTTATTTTTATTTTATAAAGCACTCTATCTGTTCAATTTAAATGAATAGATTGATCTTCCCGCAGGGTAACAATATTGAGGTACCTGAATGCAGCTACAGTGGAACTAATAGTTGTCTCACCAGATTTTTGCAAGTTACTAAATCTGGCATGATATGCTCACATCAGGTATGATAGATAGACTATATGGTCGACAAGTACACAAGATGAGGTGAAACGGATGCAATTTCCGGCAATGTGGCTGCAGGGGGCTTCCCTGGGTGAAAAAATTTCCAGTGAGCTTCGTTTGCGGATTATTAATGGAACGATGGCTCCTGAGACGGTGATAACGGAAAATGTGCTGGCCGCGGAATTTGGAACCAGTCGTTCACCGATTCGCGATGCACTCAAAATTTTATCCAATGAGGGCTTGATTCGAATGGAACGCATGGGTGCCGTGGTCATTGGTCTTAAATCCAAGGATATGGAAGAATTGAATGATGTCCGTTTTCTGTTCGAGGGGTTCGCGGTTCAGAAGCTTTCCAGCGCTTATGATGAGCAGAAGATCAAGGAACTGCAGCAGATTGTGGACAAAATGGAGCTGGCAGCAAGCCATGATGATCCTGTGCAATTTGCCTATTATGATTTGCTGTTTCACGAAACGATTATTTTAAGCGCTCATCACAGCCGGATTTTATATTTGTGGAATAACATCCGTTATGTCATCCTCACGGTTCTATTAGTGGCAACGGAGCGACGATTCTCGAAGCATAAGGAGGAAATCCAGCCGCTGATTCACCGGCATAAGCTGATCGTGGACGCGCTTGTTTCACGCGATGCTTCCAATATGAGCAAGATCATTCAGGAGCATTTTATGGATACGAAAAAATCCGTGGATGAGAGCTTATTTTAAGGCTTACGTTACGATAATGGTATTTACAAGCCTTAAATAATTCTTTATACTTAAGTTGTCGACAAGTATACAAGATACACTGGAAGCCATTCAAAAGGAATGTGAAGTCAAGGTTTGGGAAGACAGCAGCCCAATCCCCCGCTCGAAGAAAGCTTCCCAAATGAACATAGAGGAGTAGAACCCAATGACAATGAAAGCAGGATTATATATTTCTGAAAAGAAGGTGATGGCCGGTCAAATTGAAGTGCCCGATCTACAACCTGGAGAGGCGCTGATCAAGGTAGCCTTTGCAGGGATTTGCGGAACTGATATGATGATCTATGCAGGCAAGCATCCAAGAGCCAAGGCTCCGCTCGCGATGGGACATGAGTTTTCTGGAAGGATCGAAAGGCTGCAGGGTGATTCTGATTGGGCTGTAGGGGATCGTGTGGTTATAGAACCAACTCTGAGTTGCGGCAAGTGTGAGGCATGTCTCGCCGGTGCGTCTCATGTGTGTAAAACCTTGAAGCTGATCGGTATCGACAAGGATGGCGGCTTCGCGGAATATGTAGCGGTTCCGTTCGACAGGCTTCACCGGATTCCTGAAGGTTTATCGGATGCTCATGCAGCACTTGCAGAGCCTGTAGCTATAGCTGTCCATACGGTTCGCCGTTCCAATCTGAAGGTTGGGGATCATGTGGTAGTGTTGGGAGCGGGGCCTATAGGCTTGCTCACCGGTATGATAGCCAAACAGGCGGGAGCAGGTCAGGTGCTAATCTCCGATATCAGCTCGTATAGGCTGGCCAAGGCGGAGCAGCTTGGACTTACCGCCTTGAACGCTAAGGAAGTCAACGTGACCGAGGAGATATTGAAACGAACCGGCGGGAATGGCGCCGAAGTCGTGTTTGAGGTGGCAGGTAACCAAATCACAGCCAAGCAAATGATTGAAACGGTCAAAACTCAAGGGCAAATTGTCGTGGTCAGTGTGTTCAAGCAAGCGCCTGCGATTGATTTGGCAGCGATGCATTATAGAGAAATCTCATTAACGACGACGCGCTGCTGCAGCAAAAGTGATTTTGCCAAGGCGATCAACCTGTTGCATAGTGGAGCCATTGATGTAGCCCCACTCATTTCCCATGAGCTACAGCTTGAGCAGATTGAGGAGGGTTTTCATTTGATGGAAAATCCCGATGTTTCGATTAAAGTGCTGTTCCATCCCTAGAGTGATAAGGAGAGAAGAAATGGGAACCCATTTATTTAGTTTGGAAGGCAAGGTAGCTGCCATAACGGGTGCGACAAGAGGAATCGGAAAGTCGATGGCGTTGGCGTTGGCAGAGGCGGGGGCGGATATTGCTTTGCTCCAGCGAACCCCCGAGCAGACGGAGCTGCAGGAGCAGATTAAGAAGATGGGGAGAAAGTGCCTGATTATTCCATGCGATTTGGAAAATTCGGCTCAAGTTAAGTCCGCGGTACCTAATGTAGTCGAGCAATTTGGCAGTCTCGATATTCTGGTTAACAATGCTGGGATACAACGTCGCTCCCCGTCGGTTGATTTTCTCGAATCGGATTGGGACGATGTGCTGCAAATTAATTTGAAGGTCGTGTGGACCTTATGCCAGGAAGCAGGCCGCCATATGGTGCCGCGAGGTAAAGGGAAGATTATCAATACCGCGTCCCTTCTGTCATATCAGGGGGGGATTACAGTTCCGGCGTACGCAGCTGCCAAGGGTGGGGTAGCCCAACTGACCAAAGCACTGGCGAATGAGTGGGCCAAACATCATGTGAATGTGAATGCCATTGTTCCCGGTTATATAGCGACAGATATGAATGTGGCATTAATGAACGATCCGGTCCGAAGTACACAAATCCTGAATCGGATTCCGGCAGAGCGGTGGGGCAACCCCGATGATTTTAAAGGTGCTGTTGTCTATCTGGCTTCAGAGGCGTCCAACTACGTGCATGGTCACCTGTTGGCTGTGGATGGAGGCTGGCTCGGTCGTTAAGCCTTCTTATCATCTATAACAGGTATTTCAAGGTCAACCAGACGGCTATGGTTGGCCTTTTTGACGTGAGCAATTACCGGGCATGTCATCAAAGAGCTGTATATGATCAAAAGTGATACGGAATAGACGGATGTGTATGAACCACAAAAGGCTTCGCTACCCCAACGGGATGGCGAAGCCTTTTGTTTAAGTACGCGCACGTTTGAAGCGCTGCTTTGTTCTCAATCAATCAATTAGCTTAGCCTTCCTCAACATTCGCTGAACGATGGCAGCCGTTTCCGCTCTTGTAATGTCACTCCCAGGCATCAATCCAGCATCGGTGCCGTTGACGATTCCATTCCTTACTGCCGAAGCAACAGCAGGCTTAGCCCATACGCTTACTGATTCGCTCCTCGAAAACATGGATAATGTCTCTACGATATCAGTCGTGCTCATAGCTGTTTCCAGTCCCGTCAGCTTCATCGCCCGCATGACAAGAGCCATCGCTTCCTCGCGTGTGATGGTGTTCGCAGGACGGAACGTTCCATCCTCATACCCATTGATTATACTGTATTCCTGTGCCATGGACACTGCGCCTGCATACCAGTCGCCGGATTGCACATCTGTAAATGCAGCAGTGCCTCCTGTGTCGGATAACCCCAATGCTCTGACAATAATCGCTGCGAACTCTGCTCGTGTCACTGCTTTATTCGGATCATATTGCGTTTCATTGGCCCCGTTCACGATAACCCGCGAAGCCAAATCATTCACCTCATTTTTTGACCAATGCTTATCCACATCCGCAAACGTCATTTGATTATGAATCAGAGCGTAAACACTATTCGTTAAACTATGGATTATCGCGAAGTGTTTCCCGTCTTTTGATCTCAAGTACGTAGGTACATGATGTAATGTTCCATCCTCATTCAATACAACAGCCGTTGTGACCTCATTCAGCTCTGTCCCGTCGGGCAGCGGGATTTCCCGTTTTATATACGAGAAGAACTTACTTACTTTCTCTGTATTTCCTTTGTATGTGGCAGTTATTTGGAAATCAACCGGCTGCCCCACAAAGGTATAATGACGATTACCAGCTCCATTTGCATTCCATTTGTCCCAGTTGAACGGTTTCTTCCCGATACTTACCTGCACGATAATATCTTTCAATGTATCTGTTCCAAATTGTGCAGCTAAACGGTCGATTCCTATTTCTGATGCAGGCAGACTGTAATTTCCATTAGGCGTGCGAACTTCCCATACGGCATGCTTACTTTCCATTGCTTTAACTATATCTCCGGGCAGAAGCACGGAAATGTTGTCCACCTTGGAGGAGATAAGCATACTGACAACCGATATAATTTCTGTTTTCTCTAAAAGATCCTTCATTTGGGCAGCATCTATCGTTATCGTCAAATTCTGGTCCCCGGTCATACTGGTACTCACGATCTGACTGTATGACTTGTCATCGATCATCAGCTGAATTTCGTTTTGCTCCTGTGGTTTCACTTGATTTGACTCAGCGCTTGATGAACCTGACTTAGGAAATAGTCTATCCACTGTCACTACATAGGTGTTCGTCACACCGTTCTGTGCTGTGACCACGATACCGATTATGTTTCTGCCCATATTCAAGGTTACCTGGTCGTCCATAATCTCTATACCATTCACTGTGATTTTTGCTGTTGCGTTTTTCTCATACACGGCTGCCGTCACAGTTACTGCAGCCACGCTGCTCGGTACAATAGTGGTGTATGAAAAGACTCCTGGCTCAAACGTTGGGCTTAGTGTAACGCCCGTTAAGTTCAAGCTTTTCAAACTCGTATCTCCACTAAGCGGCATGGCGATGACTTCATTGGAGTACAGACTGTTTCCTCCTGTGCTGTTTGCCATGACCGTGAAGTAATAGCTTGTGCCATTTGTCAGACCTGATGCCACATAACTGTATGTTGCACCGGTTACGGTTCCAATAGGAGCTGCGCCGTAGGAGCGGGAAGCAGTTCCTCCGTACACATTATAGGAAACAGATCCCTGCACACTTTTCCAGTTTAACGTTGCCATACCATCACTGGCCACCACTGCGAGTCCAACCGGAGCTTCCGGGGCTCTAATAATTGTGACTGAATAGGCTTTAGTCGTGCCATCCTGCGCCGTCACATCCACAATGATCGTATTGTTTCCCTCGTTCAGATTAACTGCTTCAGTCGCTTGACCGCTTGTAACCGCCACGTTATTCACTTTTATGACGGAATGGCTTTCGTACACCCATGCCGTCACTGTGACTGACCTGATGCCGTTAATAACATTTGCCGTATAGTTCATTTTATTGGCTGCAAAGATCGGACTTAGAAGCGTGTCCGAAACTATCAAGTTGCTCAAGTCTGCGCTACTGCTTGTCGTCCATTTTGCATGGAGCGTCGTATTTTCCGTGATTATCGCTGCAAAAGTGAAAGGTTTCGTCAAGCCTGCGTCCGTGTACCAGCCTTCAAACGTATGGCCCGATTTCGTCGGATCAGCAGGTGCCGCGGCTGTGCTATTGTAACTCACCGCCTGACCGCTAATAATCGTACCGCCGTTGCTGATGAATGTCACCGTGTAACTGTTCGTAGCCCACTTCGCATACAACGTTGTATCCGCTGTGATCGCCGTAGTGAATAGGAAAGGAGACGTCAGACCTGCGTTTGCATACCAGCCTGCGAACGTGTAACCTGCCTTCGTTGGGTCCGCTGGAGCTGTGGTCGTGCTGTTGTAGCTCACCGCCCGACTGCTCACTGCCGAACCTTCGTTGCTGTCGAACGTCACATCATAACTGTCCGTCGTCCAGTTCGCATACAGCACTGTATTCCCCGTAATCGCCGTCGTGAATGTGAATGCTGTCGTCAGCCCTGCATCCGTGTACCAGCCTTCAAATGTATGGCCCGCCTTTGTCGGATCAGCAGGTGCCGTAGTTGTGCTGTTGTAGCTCACCGCCAGACTGCCCACAGATGTACCGCCATTGCTGTTGAACGTTACCCCGTAACTGCCTGTAGCCCATTTCGCATACAACGTCGTATTCTCTGTAATCACCGTGGTAAAAGTGAATACGGTTGTCAAGCCTGCGTCTGTATACCAACCTCCGAACGTGTAGCCTGGCTTTTCTGGATCAGCAGGTGCCGTGACCGTACTGTTATAGCTAATCGCCAGACTGCTCACTTCCGTACCGCCGTTGCTGTCGAATGACACCGCATAGCTATCCGCCGTCCACTTCGCATACAGTGTCGTATTCCCTGCAATCACCGTATTGAATGAAAAGGCTGTCGTCAAGCCTGCGTCCGTGTACCAGCCAGCGAACGTGTTACCTGTCATTATCGGGTCGGCAGGTGCTGTGGCTGTGCTGTTGTAGCTCACCGCCAAGCTCCCCACGGACGAGCCTCCGTTACTGTTGAACGTCACTGCGTAACTGTTCGTCGCCCACCCCGCATACAGCGTCTTATCCTCTGTGATAGTCGTGGTGAATACGAAAGGCGTCGTCAAGAGTTCGTCCGCATACCAGCCTCCGAACGTGTAACCTGTTTTCACCGGATCGGCAGGTGCCGTGACCGTGCTGTTGTAGCTCACCTCTAGACTGTTCACTGCCGATCCCTCGTTGCTGTCGAACGTCACGGTGTAACTGTCCGTCGTCCAGTTTGCATACAGGACCACATTCCCTGTAATTGCCGTCGTAAATGTGAAAACTGTCGTTAAACCTGTGTCCGTATACCAGCCTTCAAACGTATGGCCAGCCTTCGTCGGATTGGCAGGAACCGCCGCCGTGCTGTTATAGCTCACCGTCAGACTGCCCACTGCGGTACCGTCGTTGCTGTCGAACGTCACGGTGTAGCTATCCGTTGTCCAATGCGCATACAGTACCATATCCCCTGTAATCGCCGTGGTGAATACGAAAGGCGTCATCAAGCCTGCATCCGTGTACCAGCCTTCAAACGTATGGCCCGCCTTCGTCGGACTAGGAGGTGCAGTAGTCGTGGTGTTGTAACTCACCGCCTGGCTGCTCACGGATGTACCGCCATTGCTGTCGAACGTCACGATGTAACTATCCATCGTCCATTTGGCATACAGCGTCATATCCCCTGTAATCGCCGTGGTGAATACGAAAGGCGTCGTCAAGCCAGCGTCCGTGTACCAGTCTTCAAACGTATGGTCCGCCTTCGCCGGATTGGCAGGTGCTGTGGCCGTGCCATTGTAGCTCACCGCCAGACTACCCACTGCCGTACCACCGTTGCTGTCGAACGTCACGGTGTAACTGGCCGTCGTCCAGTTCGCAAACAGAGCCATATCCCCTGTAATCGCTGTTGTAAATGCGAAAGCTGTCGTCAAGCCTGCATCCGTATACCAGCCTTCAAACGTATGGCCTGCCTTTGTCGGATTGGCAGGTGCTGTCGCTATGCTGTTGTAGCTCACCGCCAGGCTGCTCACGGACGAGCCGCCGTTACTGTTGAACGTCACTGCATAGCTATTCGTCGCCCACCCCGCATACAGCGTTGTATCCTCTGTGATCACCGCGGTGAATAGGAAAGGTGTAGTCAAGAGTTCGTCTGCATACCAGCCCCCGAACGTATAACCTGTCTTCACTGGATCAGCTGGTGCCGTGGCCGTGCTGTTGTAGCTCACCGGCAAATTGCTCACGGTCGTACCACCGTTACTGTTAAATATTACTGTAATACTATTCGCTGTCCACTTGGCATATAGTGTCCTGTTTCCAGTGATTGCCGTGGTGAAAACGAAAGGCGTTGTCAAGCCTACGTCAGAGTACCAGCCTCCGAACGTATAGCCCGTTTTTGTTGGATTGGCAGGCGCTGTTGCTGTGCTGTTTTGATTTATGGTCTGGCTGCTCACGGCCGTACCGCCATTGCTGCTGAACGTTACCGTGTAGTTCAACACCCATTTGGCGTACAACGTCGTATTCCCTGTGATCATCGTGGTGAATACGAAAGGCGTCGTCAACCCTGTGTCCGTGTACCAGCCTCCGAACGTATAGCCCGTTCTCGTCGGAGCCGTAGGCGTCGTGGCCGTGTTGTTGTAGCCTATCGTCTGACTGCTCACGGCCGTACCGCCGTTGCTGCTGAACGTTACCGTGTAATTGTTCAACGTCCACTTCGCATACAGTGTCGTATTCCCTGTAATCGCGGTGGTGAATGCAAAAGCTGTCGTCAACCCCGCATCCTTATACCAGCCCCCGAACGTGTAGCCCGTTTTTGTTGGAGCCGTAGGCGCTGTGGCCGTGTTGTTGTAGCCTATCGTCTGGCTGCTCACGGCCGTACCACCATTACTGTTGAAAGTTACCGTGTAATTATTCGGTGTCCACTTGGCATACAACGTCGTATTCCCTGTAATCGCGGTGGTGAATGCAAAAGCTGTCGTCAACCCCGTATCCTTGTACCACCCTCCGAACGAATAACCCGTCCTCGTCGGAGCCGTAGGCGTCGTGGCCATGCTGTTGTAGCCTACCGTTTGGCTGCTCACAGCCGTACCACTGTTGCTGTTGAACGTTACCGTGTAATTGTTTACCGTCCATTTCGCATACAGCGTCGTATTTCCTGTGATCGCCGTCGTGAATGTAAAAGCTGTCGTTAAGCCCGAGTCCTTGTACCACCCCCCGAACGTATAGCCTGTCCTCGTCGTAGGCGTAGGCGTAGTTGCCGTGTTGTTGTAGCCCACCGTCTGGCTGTTCACGGCCGTACCGCTGTTGCTGTTGAACGTCACCGTGTAATTATTCAACGTCCACTTGGCATACAGCGTTATATTCCCAGTGATCGCTGTGGTGAATGAGTAGGCTGTCGTCAAGCCCGAGTCCTTGTACCACCCCCCGAACGTATAGCCCGTTCTCGTGGGAGCTGTAGGCGTCGTGGCCGTGTTGTTGTAGCCTATCGTCTGGCTGCCCACAGCCGTACCGCCGTTGCTGTTGAACGTTACCGTGTAATTGTTCAACGTCCACTTGGCATACAACGTCGTATTCCCTGTAATCGCCGTGGTAAATGCGTAGGCTGTCGTCAAGCCCACATCCTTGTACCACCCCCCGAACGTGTAGCCCGTCCTCGTCGGAGCCGTAGGCGTCGTGGCCTTGCTGTTGTAGCTCACCGTCTGGCTGACCACCGCCGTACCGCCGTTGCTGTTGAACGTTACCGTGTAATTGTTCAACGTCCACTTGGCATACAGCGTCGTATTTCCTGTGATCGCCGTGTTGAATGCGTAGGCTGTCGTCAAGCCCGCATCCGTGTACCACCCTCCGAATGTGTAGCCCGTCCTCGTCGGATCTGCAGGTTTATTCGGAATGCCATCGTAGCCTACCGACTGGCTGCTCACGGCCGTACCACCATTGCTGTTGAACGCTACTGTGTAATTTATGAGTGTCCACTTGGCATACAGCGTCGTATTCACTGTAATCGCTGTGCCAAATGAGAAGGCTTTCGTCAAGCCTTCGTCCGTGTACCAGCCTCCGAATGTGTAGCCCGTCCTCGACGGATTCGCGGGTGCTGTTGCTTTCTCGTTAAAAGCCACATTCTGGCTGCTAACCGCCGAACCGCCATTACTGTTAAAGTCAACTGAGAATTTACCCTTTTGAACATTGGCAATACTGATATTGTCCAGCTTAAATCTGGATGGGTCCGAATTATCCGAAAATATCCATAATATTGTAATACGTCGTACATCATTTTTCTGAAAAAGTTTATTTGAATTGAATAACGACGAAAGTTTAACTGTACCTGTCCCAATATTTGACCAGTTACCCCCAGAACCATAATTATTCATAAAAGTCATGTTGCCCTTTGAATCGTAAAAAGTGATATGAAATAAATTAAAACTCAGACCCTTGCTTACCGTAGTGCTGAAGCCTAAATCCTGAAATGTAAAGCTTCCGAGCGTGGAAGTCCCTTCTGCAGTGAGTTCCATATACCCGGGATTATTTCCATCCACTTGCGTTTGCGGCCATAAACTCGTTCCGCTTTTCACAAGATCTTTGCTCACAAGAAACTTGTCGCCTGACTTCTTGTAGGTACCGTCATATGCCGCCAAGGTACCACCGAAATCATAAGTACCATCTGTTACCCCCGTAGCTACCGCTTCAGCTGTGCCTGAAGCAACGGGAAAATACACCAAAACTGCCAATAGAAGCAGACAAATGAATCTCATCGTTGTTCGTATTTTGAACTTCACAGAAGCGCTCCTTCTATTTCCCATTCTTCCCCACCCTCGATCCATTGTTGAATCTCTTCATTATGACAAAGCTGCTTTTCCCATCCATGAGCCTACACAAAGAAGTGCCGTCAAACGAGTATAACGATTTTTTTCATAGCGTTCTTTCCTCCCAAGCTGTTCGGTTTCGATGATAGACATTGTAACAGAACACAATGAAAGGATTCTGAAAGAACATTACCGGTGTCTCGCTAAGGCGGTGCTTTTATAAAGGAGTAGTCTATAACGAAGAAAAAAAGCCCGATCCAACGTCCCAGTTAACAGGACGGATTTGGATCGGGCTTTTTTTATAAGAATGGATCAGGAGCTTTTCTTACTTTACTCGTTTCATCGGATGAGGCAGGTCCATATGACCCATTAGCGATTCAACTGGTTTGCCGTCCACCAGGATATCGATGGAATCGACTTCGGGGAATTGAAATAAAGTTTTTTGGATAGCTTGCAGCAGCATAGCCTCTCCGGGAGCGCCGAGACGCCCTTCTCCGGAAACCGTGATGTCCAGCGTCAGCTTTTTATCTTTTAATACAGCAGATTTAAAGCCAAGTGCATCAGCCAAAGGGACCAGCTTACTGTCAGCAGGAGCTTTTTTCAACGTCCATAATGCCGTTGTATATTTTTCCTTTTCCTCCGGATAGTTGATGGTAACATCTTTCTCCACCAGCTTGGTCGCCTGCTCGTCACCATAATAAGCTTTGATATGGGCTTGGATGGGCTGTTTGCTCTCGACCGGCGTAGGTGTAGGAGTCACCTCCGGCTTCGGAGTGGGGGGTACTACACTGCTGCTTACCGGATTCTGTCCACTTGAGCCTTGAGAGGTCATCCCACTACTCGCAGGCTTTTGTCCGCAGCCGGATAAGGCCATGGCAATTGCTCCTGTTAGTACGAATCCGATGATTGTATGTTTGTTCATCAAGACCACCACCTTTTTCTACACGTACGATTCTGACTTACTTGATGTTAAGCTGTTCCTTGATACCTGCAACAATCGACGCAGCAACCTTATTCTGAAAATCTTCGTTAAACATCAGTGCGGTATCCGTTGGATTGGACAAATAACCAACCTCCAGCAGTACAGCCGGCATATTAGTTACTTTAACCACACGGAAGGGCTCTTGACGCACACCGCGATCAGCAAGTCCCGTTGCCGCTGCTAAATGCTTGTGCATAATTTTAGCGAATTCGGTACTATCGGATTTGTAATAATACGTTTCAGTTCCTGTAGATGTTGCCAAATAGCTGTTCCCGTGAATGGAAACAAAAACATGGGCATTCAAGTCATTCGCAAACTTGGCGCGATCATCCAATGGGATAAAGGTATCATCGTTACGCGTCATATAGGGTTGAATATTAGCTTCCTGCTGGAGCAGCTTGTACACCTTCAACCCCATAGAAAGATTAAAGGTTTTTTCATTGCTGCCATTGGCGGCTTTTGCGCCTGGATCTTGGTCTCCATGACCAGGGTCAATGACAACTCGATATTTGGCTGGTTTCTGGATGGTGCCGACTAAAGAGGCCGTACCCATTCCGGAAACCCAGTTCAAATCCATCGAGTCCTTCATATCCAATACGATCCGAACTGTAGAGGGACTGGTCGCATATAGGGAGTAGCGCACATTGCTCACATACACATTTGCGGACACAGTTGTACCGCTTTTGTTAGCTTCATCTTTATAGAGGGTCGGATCGAGCGTCGCATTGGGAATATCCAGAACAATCCGTTCAGGATTTTTCAAAGTAAACAGCGTGGGCTTTAATTCCCCCGTGTCCGCCTTGATCAGCAATTGGGAAGCCGTCATATCGATCTTCTTGATTGTGGCCAAGGAAGAGTTGCCATTGGCAACCGAAACGGGCTTATCCGTAGCAGGCTTGTCCGTCACATCAACAGGTTGGCCCGGTGTACCTGGCGTTGGCGTAGTCTGAGCGACTTTTTCGTTCAAGTAGACAGCTCTCTTAACGTCGTTCCAGCTCACGTCGATGCCCATGTTCTCGGCAATGAATCGAACGGGCAGCAGGGTATTTCCTTCAATCAGCAGGGGGGCTGAATCCAGCTTGAATTTATCCCCGTTAACGGTAGCCGTGAGCTGATTAATGACCATTTCGATTTTTTGCGTATTTTTGGTTATCGTTACTTTTTGAGCTTCCTGATTCCAGGTTACCTTGGAGCCCAGCTCCTCAGCAATAATCCGGACAGGTACCATGGTGACATCTTTAATAATGCGGGGTGCCACTTCGGGCTTCAGTTCTTTTCCATTAAAAAATAAAGGGACGCCAGCGGCGGAATTTACAGGAGCAGGAGCGGCAGATGCCATAGCAGGAAGCATAAATGCGATAAGCAGCAATAAAAGGGTATACATCCACTTCAATTTCATCATTCACCTCTAAAAAACCTTTCATAGTTGGTTGTGACACTATACCATCATCAGATACGGACAATTCGACAGTTACGAGCATTTCCTTCATTCAAGGGTTCAAGTGTGTGTTGAAACGTTTATTTGCCGGCATGACCTCCTATTCGACAGCAAGCGTTATATCATTAGACTCCATTTATTGAGAAACGTTGCATTTTTTTTGAAAGAAATTCCGATATGAAGTCGAAAAGAGAGGCTGTAAGGGGATAAAGCCGCTTGGTTGCGCCGATTTCAACGAATTCAATATATAAAGCTTATCACTCATTTTACTTGTGTTTCTTTTCGTTCTATACTATCGATGTTGACGATAGGAGCGTTATGCCGTAATCAGTTTGTGAGGAGGAAGCACATTGAGCATTCAATTGAAGACAGAGGTTTGTCAGTTGTTTAATATCCGTTACCCGATCTTTCTGGCAGGTATGGCAGGAGGTCCATCAACGGTTAAATTGGTGGCCGCCGTGTCAAACGCAGGTGGACTGGGGACGCTGGGAGCGGCTTACATGGAGCCGAAGGCGATTCGCGAAGCGATACGAGAAATTCGCCAGCTAACGGATGCACCTTTTGCCGTAAACCTGTTTGCGATACAAGTGCCGGATAACAACACCCGAATTGGGGAAGTTCAAGGAGAGCTCAACCGACTGCGCAATGTGCTTGGAGTTACTCATGCAACACAAGAACCCGTAAGCACACCAGATTACTTTCAGGAGCAGCTTTCCGTTGTGTTGGAGGAAAAGGTTCCAGTCATCAGCACAGCGTTCGGTGTACTTTCAGAACCGTTCGTTCAGCAAGCGAAGTCTGCTGGTATACGAATTGTCACGATGGTCACGACAGTGCGTGAAGCTATACTGGCTGAGCAGGCCGGCTGCGATTGTATTGTCGCTCAAGGCAGTGAAGCGGGGGGGCATCGGGGAACGTTCGATGTGAAGGAGCATCCCATAGGTGCCAATATCGGTACGTTTGCTTTAACACCGCAAATAGTTGATCACGTTAAGATTCCAGTTATTGCTGCTGGAGGTATTATGGATGGACGAGGGCTCGTCGCCGCGCTTGCTCTTGGTGCTCAGGGTGTGCAGATGGGTACGCGTTTTCTAACGGCTGTAGAATCTGGAGCACATGATACCTACAAGCAAGCTCTATTGGCATGCACCGAAGAAAGTACCGTGATCACCAAGGCCTTCTCGGGCCGTCCGGCAAGGGGAATCCGTAATCTGTTTATTAGACAATGGGATGCGAGCGGCATCGAGCCCCTTCCTTTTCCAACGCAAAATACGGTGACCCGGGATATCAGGAATGCCGCTGCCAAGCACAACAATGCTGACTATATGTCCTTGTGGGCAGGACAAGGTACAAGGCTGCTGACTTCCGGACAACGGGCTGAGGATATTGTCGCCGAAACGGTCCAACAAGCCATGTCCATCTTGTCTTAAGTGTAGTTCTGTAATCAAAATGAAATCTAATTTTCATCTTGGATTAAGGATTCCCGCTTATACTACATGTATCCCCCCTTATTAATATATATAATGAAGACCCACATCCCGTTGATGTGGGTCTCTTTTTGGGATGGAATCTCTTCTTTACTTTAAAGCTATACAGTGTTCCTCGATGATCCCAACAATTTCTTTGAAGGAATAGATATGCTTAACCATATCTACGGTGAAATCTTCGGCTGCTTTATGATCCATAGAAAAGCGGCAGCCATTGTAATGCAGGAAAATAACAAAAGCCGTAAAGGCTGTCCGTTTGTTAGCTTTTTGGAATGGGTGATTTTGACCCAGAGACTCGAATAATGCCGCAGCTTTCTCATACAGAGTCTGATAAACATCATCGCCAAAAGCTGATGCTTACGGTCGTTCTCCATCACTTTGATGTACAGCAATGCGTACTGTAGCCCCTGCTTCAAGTCCGAGCTGTTGTAAAGCATCCGTCATGATAATAACCAGGCTGTTATCGAACTTCGTAACCTTCTTTTCTATTTCATTTAACTTACTCATGTAAAATTACTCCTTGTTATACTATTTGACTGATGTAATGATTGTACAGTAAGGTGCTCTAATTATGTATAGGTGAAACAGGTGCTAAACATCATTATGAATAAAGGTGGTGGATTGTTAATGAGGCAAATCAGGGGAGTTATTCTGGAAGGGTATTCCCATGCAGGAAAAACCTCCACATTAAAAGCGCTCAAGCTGCTTCAAGCACAGGAAGAACAGACTGAACGGAGTGTGGTAATTCTCGGTGAGCATTATTCCCAGATATTAAACCGAGTCCATGGTGAGTTGGTTGCTTTACATAGAGAAGAGCATTTGGAGCTTTTACATAAACGTGTTGCTATGCTTCAGGAGTTGAATCAGTGGGCAGATGCATTAGGGCAGGCATCGCGGCAAAGCAGAGGTATCTTTTACGTGCTGGAGCGTTTCCATCTGAATCATCGAGCGGCTTTTGCTGACCAAGACTCAACTCAGGTGACAGAATTGGAACGCACCTTGGTGGACTTAGGAGCAATAACGATCCTGTTAACCATATCGCCAGAAGCGGTAGAAGAGAGGATACAAAGCCGAAGCCCTGCCCAATGGCTGGATAAATCGAAGTCGTATATTGCAGCACAGTGCGATGAGTTGCTTAAAGTCCAAGATATGCTTCGTGAACAATCCAAGAAGTCGCTGATTCCTACAATTGAAATAAATACAGATAGTAAAGATTGGTCTTTATTCGCCAAGCAAATATTGAAACAGCTCGATTGATGGGATACGTCTGGATCCAATTTTAGAGATAAAGGATTAATGAACATATGGAAAATAACATGATAACCGTTCAAGCGTTGAAATATGGTGACCGTCTTCATTACGAGTGGAGCACTACACTTCTTGAGCAGACAGATACACATATTTTCGTGTTGGGTGAGCAGGGTCGCAAGCTAAAACACTACACAAAAGATCAGATATTTACCGTTGAGAATTGGACCATCGAATTCTTTTCATTTGATTCCTGGTTCACCGTCAGTGCGGATGTTGTGGGTGGGGAAATCAACCAGTATTATTGCAATATTAATCAGCCAGCGAAAATCCAGGATAATGTGGTCTCGTTCGTTGATTTGGATCTTGATCTGGTCTACCGAAATGATCGATGGATGGTTGTTGATGAAGACGAATTTGCCAGCAACGCGATAAAATTTGGATATCCAAGTGAACTGATCCAAAGGGCAAGAACAGAGCTGGAAGGGCTGCAGGAAAGAATCAGTAAGAAACTGTTTCCGTTCGATGGAGCCCTAGAGCAATTTATTGGGATAATTCCATGTTGAAATAAAAACTCGTAAACATAAAAATGCAATAAATGGCAGCGGTATTGTAAATAGCGAACGTTCAAAGGCGTCTATACTAAATGCAAACAAATAGATTCTAGTCCTTTATGGATAGTGTCTATGGTTTATTCTAAAGTTGTCCAACAATCTTTAGAAGGAATACTTATAGTTAACCATCCAAACTTGATGAAATGACTCACGCTTTTCATAGGTATGTTATAGAGCAAACGAGGCATTTACCGTGCCAGGTTGGATTTACTTTTCATATACTTTTAATAATTTGAAAAAAAACCAAACGGGGAGGAGGATTATGATGGACGATCAGACAGGTCAACCGGGTCTAACAGGTCAAACAGGTCTGACTGGACAAACAGGGCAAACTGGTCAAACGGGTCTGACAGGAAAAACAGGCCAAACGGGTAAGACAGGGCTAACAGGCAAGACAGGTAAGACGGGCAAGAGAGGCAAGAGAGGAAAAAGAGGCAAAACAGGCAAAACAGGCAAAACAGGTAAGACTGGTCCAAGGGGAGAGACAGGAGCAACCGGATCGACAGGAGCAACCGGATCGACAGGTGCGACCGGAGAGACAGGACCGACGGGTGAGTACGGAGAGACAGGCCCGACCGGAGCGACGGGTGAGTACGGAGAGACAGGGC
>NZ_JAOQIO010000023.1:0-152696 GCF_025567575.1 Paenibacillus baimaensis
CTATTATCAGTTTTGGATCAATGAAGGAGCAGGGTGGCAAATCGCGCAAGCCTACTCGACATCGAATGTATACAGTTGGACGCCAACAAAAGAAGGTAATTATCGGGTTATAGTATGGCTGAAGGATTGGAATTCACAAACAGTGGATTATGATCTTTGGAAAGAAGAAGGCTACAGCATCAGTGGAGAGCCTCTTTTACTGAACAGCGTCACATTCGAGAAACAAAGCCCACAGCCTGCCAATACGACTCTACGAGTGACAGCAAACGCAAGTGGAGGAACGGGGCGCTATTATCAGTTTTGGATCAATGAAGGAGCAGGGTGGCAAATCGCGCAAGCCTACTCGACATCGAATGTATACAGTTGGACGCCAACAAAAGAAGGTAATTATCGGGTTGTAGTATGGCTGAAGGATTGGAATTCACAAACAGTGGATTATGATCTTTGGAAAGAAGAAGGCTACAGCATCAGTGGAGGGCCTCTTTTACTGAACAGCCTCACATTCGAGAAACAAAGCCCACAGCCTGCCAATACGACTCTACGAGTGACAGCAAACGCAAGTGGAGGAACGGGGCGCTATTATCAGTTTTGGATCAATGAAGGAGCAGGGTGGCAAATCGCGCAAGCCTACTCGACATCGAATGTATACAGTTGGACGCCAACAAAAGAAGGTAATTATCGGGTTGTAGTATGGCTGAAGGATTGGAATTCACAAACAGTGGATTATGATCTTTGGAAAGAAGAAGGCTACACTGTTGTTGGAAATTCATACCAATATATTAACTTATTCGTAAAATCAACTACTCAAGCCGAGAAACAAATTAATGGACAAAGAGCACGACTTTATAGTGACGGAAGGCGATTTGTAAATCTTCAAAGTAGTAGTAATGATATATCCGGTCTCGTGAATAACGTGGATTATTTTGCAGATAGCCAAGGATACTGGTTTTCCGAAGCGTACTTGTCCACGGATTCTTTAACAATGACGGTGAGTAGTAATTCATCAGGAATAACCTTAAATGTAAAGGATACTAACTTAATTGCACGTGCAGAAACACCTGTATATGGAGGTGAATATACAATTGCATCAACATCGGCTTGTTCACCAAATTGTGACTATACCATATATTTGATGGCAGGGATTGGAACGTATAGAAGTGGAATGTGGCCTGACTCAGAAGTAACGATCGATAGTCTTTATGGATCAAACGTTCAGGTGTACGAGTTATTTCCATATAACTCATTAGATGGATTTTCAGGAATTAAACTGATTGCTTTGAGGGCATTACAAATTAGGAATGTTGCTATTGATTCAATGGAAGAGGGAGTTTCACAAAGAATCCAAGATGAAATAAATTTTGTTAAGAATAACTATGATGGCGGGAAACGAATTATTATTGGACATAGTGGAGGTGGAGTCGCTGGTGCACGTACAGCTAGATACTTACAAGTAAATGACCCAGTAAAAATTGATTATCTAGCCATGGTTGGTTCACCTAGAACTTCATTAAAAGATATCAACACGAAGGTCATTTCAATTGCTGCACCGACTGATCCCGTACCCGATACAACCTATTTCTACTGGCCTGATGGAAATCCTGCTAGTAGCTTACAAATCAACCTGGCTCCTCAGTCTAATGGATTTGCTACACACGCTACATACTTTCAAAATCTTGTCTGGAACAATGGACAAAATAATAATGTTACCGATACTATGAGTATGATCTATTCGTTTGCACACTAATAGGGACAGAGAAAAGGTGTTATATTGTGGACTTGTCGATACAACTCTTTCTTAAAGAAGAAGTATTATCATTTGAAAAATAGTTAACTGTTTAAACTTAATAACAAATTCTGGGAGGTATCCAATATGGGTGAATTTATGATGAAGCTTGGACAAAAAACTCCTTTACTTATAACCTTTTTTCTGTTCTTAGTAAATTACTACATGTTATTGTTTTTCATTGGAGCCTCTTATGATAGCATTTATAAATTAAATGGTGGGCCTGCTACTATGTACGCTGCGCTAAATATAGGGCCGTGGTTATCCATTCTTTTAAGTTTGATTACAGTAGTATTGTTATATATTTTTAAGAAAAAAAAAGCTGTTGGCGGTATAATAATTTTCACTCATTTAGTAATAATTCTGTTAATTATTGTGGCAATGGGATATGCATTTATCAGCCTTTATTTTGAGGGCAAGATTCGCTCCAGATGATACTATTATAAAGTAATTGTGTAAATCGATTCCGCTATTTGGAATAACGTGTTAGAATAGTGAATAATTGTTTCGAGAGAAGTCATTGTGCTGGGAGAAATGATTAACAAACCGGAGTTGTAGTATACGCCGCGGCACACTAAATTGAAAACTTGTTGCACTACCCTAAATATTGTAAGAAAATAGAACTGGAGGCATAGTCTGCTTCTGGTTTTATTATTTTGTGGAGGAATCGTAATGTACAAAATGATCTTTTTGAATGAAAACTCAATTTAGAAGGGTAAAGGTAGGAAAAACGTCAAAGACTCCAGAAACTCGGGCTAAATTACATAAAGTGCTAGGTAGAGCATTTCCACAAGATAAAGAGTTCTTCTCAGGTGATGTAAATAAGATCGTAGATATTATTAAAAACCTAAGAAATTATTACTCAAATAAGATTATAGGTTTTATCAATTATTATGAAGACGATAATACAACATATAGCGTTGATTTTTTCTATGACGATGGCGATATTAATGATTCAATTGAATCATTATCTAAAAGTGGCTTCTTGAACAATCGTGAAGCAACTAATTATGGACGATAGAAATCATGGATACGATGTGCTTTACATTAAAGGTGGTGTTGATTGAAGAGTTTAAAGATAATTTTATTTAATAAAATGGCTATTTCAATGCTAGACATAGAGAGTGGGAATAGAATGTTAAATGAAGAGGAAGTAAACTTATTAAGTAAGAATGATATTGATGTAATGATAGGCCAAATCATTAAAGATATTTCAAATAGCGAAATTAAAGAGATTATTTTGCGCGGCGATGCTGTTGCCAAAGGTATTGGCTTTGAGGTTTTGCAAAGTCGTACAGTTACTGTAATTGCGCAATTAAGAGAGAAACTTAACCAGAATGGATACCAGATCTTTCTATTTGATAAAGGTTATGATTCTCAAAGAGAAGACAAAATTCCTCATGATATAATTGCCGTGATAAAAGGTACAGATCAATTTGATATTGTAAGAGCTGTTCGAACTGATGGAATTAATTATGGCATTGAACATGAAGATGTATTGGCTAAATTAAAAGAGTGGAATCAAAAATATCCATTTAGAATCAGTGGTGCTAATTTAGATTGGGTAGAAGCAGACTTCATTAGTTTACCTGACGACTTAATTTCTTTTGCTAAAGAAGTGTATGAATTTTGTCCCGATGTTGTTGATCAAGGCGTAGGTAGTGTAGAAGAATTGGCCGAAGCAATAGAGATGTTGTATTCTCTATACCTTTGGTGGGATTAATTCAAATTCTAGGACAAGCAAAAGCTCTTGATTGCTCCATTGTTTCGATGTTGATACTTCTTGTTAGGTAATAAAAGGCATGTTTTATGTTGCAATTATCGAAAAAGAGGAGCGCGCCACACATGTCCCTAACATCATTATTGAAAACCAATTCAGATATGAAAGAGTTATTTAAAACAATTCCAAACCTTAAGTCTTTAATAAGGGTTGAAAGCGGTGAGCCAGTAGACTTAAAAAGTATTGATATTAAAAACACCTTATTGAGTAAAAATCCGTCATTAATCGGTCATGCATATGACTATTTTTTACAATTGTTCTGTTTGCGTATCAATAATGCTGCTGACGCTTATGATTACATGCTAGAGACACTATTTGATTTTCCAGAAATTGACCAAGACGTCTTTTCTGACAATGCGTGGTCTTATATAAAGGGATTCGGGGCTTGGAACGAAGATCTAACAAGACAAAGCATTGTCTGCGGGAAATTAGATCAGTATCATCGTTCTCGAATCATTCCAGAAAACATTTTAGATATTGAGCAGATTGATATTGACGACCTGAACAATTTAATCATAATGACATTGAATCACGAGAATATATTCAAATCCGAAGAAAGATTTATTTCTAATCCCACTTTTGGAGCCGACATAAGTTTTCTCGTTGGTGGTGCTGATGGCGATTTGATTATAAATAAGACGCTTATCGACATAAAGGTAAATTCGAAAATTCATTACGAAAGCTATCCTTGGCATCAATTAATAGGATACTATTTGTTAAGCCAATTAACACCTAATATCGACTATTCAATTGATCGGCTTGCTATTTGGAATCCAAGATATGAGATATTCATGTATATTTGTATTCATGATTTGAATACAAAGGTTGATATTAAAAGTTTCTGCTATCAATTTATAAAATTGCTTAATTCGATTCATAAAAACGGTCTCCAAAATTCGTTAATCGCCAAAAAAATAATAAGTATTGAATCGATATGGAATAATAAAAGAAAATTAGATTTAGAATGAAATGCAAGTTTTATACCAATTAAAGGGGATGGATGAAATATGAGTCTTATACAGATTAATGATGTAAAAGTACTTAATAGGCATACAGTGTTGGCTATATTGTTATTACAGATAGACACAATAAAGAAATGTTAAGGAGGTAAGTACATGAACAAAGTTTTAACAATAGCCGGAATATTAGTTATAACGGTTAGTTTGCTGGCACCAACGGTAAGCGCTGTAGGCACAAATTACGACGTCGTAATGTACCCGCAGGCGCAACAAGTTCAACAAGTTTCAGCGAATCAAGCTTCAAAAATGGCATTATTCTCAACAAATGATTTGGTTTCTTCGGCTTCTGCTCCTCGTACTACATTATTTGCGGCAAATGACGTGTCTGCTGTTAAGAAGGTATCTTTGTCCGACATTGCCGGTCATTGGTCGGAATCAGGGGTAAATGCGGCAATTAGTAAAGGTTATGTGGATGGTTATCCTGACGGAACATTCCAGCCTGAGCGAAGTGTGTCTAGAGCAGAATTTATTAAGATGTTGATTGGTGCAATGGGTTTAAACAAGCAGCAAGCTGAATCTGGTGATAACTGGTATGGACCTTACCTTAATATAGCAGTTGAATCAGGCATTCATCGATACGAAGATTTCAGTCAGGATATTAACGGGGCAATTCCTCGTTTGGAAATGGCACGATTGATTGTTCGTGCAACGGATGCCGAAAAGCGAAAGTCCATTGACGAAACCGATGATCTCACCTTTGTCTACGTCGCAGCAAAGAAAGGTCTTATGCAAGGTCTCGATGGCGGAGATTTAGCGCTGGATCAAGACACTACACGTGCACAGGCTATTACAGTTATTGAACGGGTTTTAAAAGCCAATGCTGGTGGAAAGTTGGAGGTTGACGCCAGTGCGGTAATGCTAGCTGAGGTGGCTTTAACTGGATCTAACATAGGTTCTATGCTTAATGCCAAATCCAAACCATTACCTCTGCAATTGTATCTAGGATATGATGATCTGGATGTGTCGGTAACTCAAGTTATTGTTGTCAACATGGCTGATCCAAGTAATCCCTACCATAGTTGGTTCAAGGATGTTGCTAAAGAAAATCGTTATTTTAACCCAGAAGATTATATTATTGCAGTGCATTTGAATATCAATAACAGATCTGAGAAACCCGGTCAACGTCTTGTTATGCCACAAACCTTGAAGATATGGAACTCTATACGGATTGATATGATAAATTCAAGTACACCTGTGGATACGCTGCAATTATTGCCGCTTAAGGACGTCGTTATGTATGATACATGGATTGTAGGTGCATTTAATAAAAAATATTTTGAGGATGCATTCGCTAGAATAGGCTATGCTGGGTTTTCACTTAATCTTGTAAATGGCTCAGGTGAGTACCGATTTGTAGAGGGGAAACTTAAACCATGAGGTTAAAGTTTCTAGCTTTGTTGGGTATTTTATCCACTGCACTTCAGCTAGTATCCCCATTTATTCCCGAAGCTAGGGCCGCACCTACAACTGCAAAAGTTTATATAGACTTTGGTGCAGGTGATGGTGCGAATGATAAGTACCATAATACACATTCATCTATTTCAGATGTTGAAGTTAATCTTCCAGTTCCCGCAGGTAATAGCATAGTCTCAAAAAGTGTTACGATTAATGGTAACAATCTCGGTGACTCTGGTGATTTGATTGGTGATAAAGATATAATAAAATGTAGATTTAAACTGATAAAACTATTGCTGTTACAAAAACCATAACCAAGGAAGAAGCATTTTATTGATAAAGAAAAGAACCGAAAGAGCACATCGCCTTCGGTTCTTTTTTGCATTCAAAAATAAAAAGTCTATAAAACTAAAATAAACCTATTGAAGTATAGGTTTCCATTATGATATGTTTAGTTAGTTGACTAAAAACTGATATACGTTTATGATCCTATTTCCATTTGAGGAGGTATATTTGTGCATCCATTTTAACGCTATAGTCCTATTTTAAAAACGAAAATCGCATACTCTACAACAATTTATATCCATCTATCTTTTTACTTTTTAAATTTATCACGATTCGCGTTGAAACACAAGTGTAAATCATCGAGTTTTGTATTTTTTATTTTATTGAATTGGTAGATAGCAAGTGTAAAATAACGAAAATCCCTTGTTCTATAAGAGTTTTGGAACAATAGTGCTTAACAGGGCGATATTTTTCCGAAAGTGAAAAATGAAATTATATAGTGAATGAATATATTATGCATTTAATATCGGAGGTCATAACAAATTGATTACTAAACGTCAGTATCACTTATGGCAATACGATATCGATGATCTTAAAGATCAAGATGAAACCCTTTCTCTGGACTACACCTTAGATTCTGCTACTCTGGCAACGGAAACACTCATGTACTATATTCTGAATGAGAAAATTATGAATCGCCAGTATGAGTCAGCTACTGAATATAAGAAAAATGGAGATGGTTCGCTTACGAAGTCGAAAAGTGGAGCTTCAATAAAAATAAAGAAGAACGTCCTTCCAATTATGACTATTGAAACTGGTCGAGGCAGATCCCTTGAGAATAATGGAAAATTAAAAAGGCTGTTGAGCGAAGGTTTTACCGCCAAATATTATTCTGAATCAGGGAAAGTCATTAGCAGTCATAAGTTTGTATTCCTGGATAATGTTCTATCAGGAAGCCAAAACAAAGAATGCCGTCAAATATTCGTCCTCGATAAATATTACGAGGAATTGAAACGCCATGTTTCCCTTGGAACGGAGCCGACCAAATGCACAGTATCGAAGAATCTGACTCGTAATGCGTTAACGACGACAGATTTGCACCTATTTCCTGTTGATATGGAGAAACTAACGATTTGTATTATCCCTGACAAAGAGGTTCCTGTAATTGAAGATGTGGAGATGATTGTGCCATATACTCGTACTCCAGAGGAAGAAGCCGTATATGCTGTTCTCCAACAATATTTACATTCAGAGAAAGAATTTAATAAGGAGCGCCAGAAGATTTTAGAGAAACTCAAAGAACGAAAGCTTGAGCCTAAGGTTGCCCCTGAAGACAGAGAGAAATACAAAACAGTCGGTCTCTGGGAGAAAGAGGGAAGACGAGTAAGTTTAAAAGCTCTCATCGAACCAGATTGGAAGATAATCAAGAAAGATGGTACTCATGTTCCAGTATGGACTTTCGGCCAAACGGAGCAATATGAGAGAAGAGATGTCCCAATTACCGAATGGTCAACAGGATTACATCTTACTCAAGTGAAAGCTTATCCAGTGATGGAGAACGTGTTCGATGGTATGGGCTTAGTTTCCAAAGAACTAGGTCATAGTATGGAGGCATTCTTACAAACTGGCTTTCCTATAACTGGATATCAGTTACGATTGCCAGCCATAAAGGGCTTCTTTCCATGTGTGGATTTTCGAGGTTATTTCCGTAAGTATAAAATTCAAAAAATCAAAGATATCTTTGGAGCATGGCATGATACTGACAAGATTGATATTTTGACCACGGAGTCTACCTTTAAAGCTAAATTAGAAGTTGTGGGGCTGAAGCCAGATGGTTCGGATGATAAGCACTGGCTATTCCCTTCTATTGCTGACTACAAATCCAAATTGATTGAATTTGGTTATGATGCTATTGGTATTGCCAATATTGCTAAACCTATTCATGAACAATATCGGAAATCATCGTATCAATTATTGTTGGCTCTCGATCTACATCCATGTGATGTTTTTTGTTTGTCCAATACTCTTGGCGATATGATCCACCGAACGTTAAGCATCTATCGCAAAGATGAAATCGACTGGGATGATATCCAGTATCTCGAAGCATTTCTAAACTTGGTTTATAAAGAAAATTCGGATAATGGAATTGGTAAAAATTGCAGTGATGCGATTAAGGCGATTCATCTGAATAAAAAAATGGTCTTTGAACACAAGGTGATGCAAACCATCAAGGATGTCATTGATCACAAAATCGATGAGATGTGTTTGGGGAAATTTTATCTGAAAGCCAATTACATGTATGTAACTCAGGATATTTTAGCATTTTTATCTTACGCCGCGGCAGAGGATAAAGGTACTTGGGATTATAAGGGTAAAGGGTTTCTTGATTCAAAGCAATGCTACAGTGGTGGAAAGAATATGGGAAAGAAATTATTTGCTAGAAATCCGATTATGTCATTCAGCGAGATCACTAGAACTAGTTTCATAGATTACAGTGGCATAGATTCTGAATTCATACGCCATATTAATAATATTGTACAGCTTCCTCTTGGAACGGAGCCAGATCGTCTCGGGGGTGCAGACAGAGATGGCGATGAATTGCTCGTACTTTCAACGGAGAGGAATTTTGCAGATACCAGAATCGAATATCTTGAACAATATAATTTTGTGTTGAATAACGAAAAAAGTGAGAAGCACGGCAAGAATCTGCTCGAAGAATTGAATGCAAATATCCAGAAGCATTTCGAAGGACGGTTTCCCTCTCAATCCAAAGTAACCCTTCAGGATTATATTGTTAATTCTGCTGTTCAAGTTAATGTTGCCGATAAAGCTACTGCTGAATCAGAAGCATGGACGAAGCAAAACGTAATCGACTTTATTATCCGTTCCGAAGATAAAACAGGCAAAATAACGGATATGAATACGACCATCGAAAATATAGCCAATGCTGAAAGGGATTTAATAAAATATAAACTGCCGATTGCGATCATGAAGTATTTACAGGGACTCTGTATTGATGCATCTAAGACTGGCTTGTTCGATCAAGTTGTCATCCCAGATGTGATTGAGTATCAATTCGGCAAATGGAAACCGCAGTTCATGAAATTTAAAGATGGTGTTGAGTACAACAAGGATAAGAAACATACTTCTTCTTTGGACGATTTTTCTATTGTGATGGAAAAGTTCAAGGCGTATGTAAATCGAATCATGATTGAAAAAACGGATAATAAGATCCAAAGACATAAATTCCAAAATATTTATCAGTACTATCAAAATCCTAACTTGGATACCACTATTATCGACCAAACTATTGCTGATTTACAGGAGACATACTCTACTTTCCTGCAAAAAAATAGAACTCTAACTAAGCAAAAGCTGAGCCTTAATAAATACTCTTCAGATGAAAGGCATAAGCGATTGAGGAAAGAAATGGACGAAAAGTTCGCAGAATTGTATCAGAATACTAAGGAGCAAGCAGAGGGAATCTGTAATTGTCCATCCCTACTAGCTACAGCTACCGTCAGAATGACCTACGTGGATTCAAAAGCTAAAAATGATAATACGAATTACTCCTTCTGTTGGGTTGTAGCCAGTGAAGGCATTTTACAAAATATCCAGTTGAATTATGAAGATAAGGATAAAGTGTATATTAATTTAACAGAAATTGTTGATAATAACGCTTTTGAATGGCTGGGTGAGTATTACACTGCTGTAACTAAACATGAAGCCTATACACTTGAATTTCCGGAAGGCAAAGATATGAGCATCCCCGAAAAGTATCTCAAGAAATCGGATGCCATATTGAAAAGTCTGATCGATTACGAAGTTACATTGCTTAGCGGTGATAAGAAACCTTGGAATCCCGATGAGGTGGCGAAAATCATATTAGGCCAAACGTATACGCTGTTTGATGATCGTGGTTGGCTGGGAGTCGCGGAAGGACGCAGCATAGCGCGAAAAGAAGGCGATACGATGCTGGGAAATTATATGGGTAAGGAAATAACCATTAAGAAAATAGTGAAGACGACTAAAGGTTCCATTAAATGTCTGGTCGATATTATAGGTTAATTGGATTGGCCTTGTCAGGCAGTAGAGCGGAATGCGGCAGGTTGTAGTATACTTTCGCATTCTAATAACTTTAATATTGGAGGTCAAAATGGAAAATAAAACAATTGTAATTACTCAATCAAGAATGGCAGGATGGTTGATGTTTAATGGATTCGGAAAAGTAAATGAACGCTTAGATTTGAAAGATCAGAATCGTGTCATTTATATATTTAATGAATCCGCTCAATTACGAGAAACAATGGGCAAATATAACCAGTTCAAAGCGAACTTGGTTTAGATATGGACAGGTGATCACAACGTATGGAGCAACCGATAAAAAAGAAGGTTTATAATAATATCGTATATGGAAAGGGTTATACAGATGGACGGTATTCAGAATCTCTTTTTAATTTGGATATCGATTCTTACAAAATAGATGATTTGATTTACGAAGATGATAGAACAACTTGCTTGGCGACAGATATCTCAACTCATTTCGTTTCCACATTTCAAAATATGTATCAGAAAGAAGTGTCGGATAAACAACGGAAATTTTCATTGGACTGTGCGCGGCTTATATTTAGTGAATTGAAATTTCCTGATCAAACAGTAGTTATCCCTGCAAAAGCCGGATTTGGCAAGTCGACACTGATCCAATCCATATTAGAAACCATAATTGGGAAAATAGATGCATTTCATGAAAACGAAAAAGAAATCGATATAGGGATGATTATTGTCAGTGACCGAATTGAAGATTTGAAAAAAATTCAATCGAAAATTCGAGAGGAATTTGGTTACCACGATGAATTTAAACAAACGGATTGGGTTTATGTTATGGAAGGTTGGAACAAAGAAAATTGCTCGAACGGTGTTTCTGAATATTATCAAGGCTGCTGCACGACTCGTAACTGTCCTTCTTACAAAGATTGCTGGGTATTTAAACAACGATTTGAGCAAAATGACAGCCCAATTGTAGCCATGAGTAATGAGCGCTTTTCTTATTACCGAGCTGAGAGAATGAGTCAATTTTACACTTACAATGCATACAAGGGATTGCTCCCTCGAAAAGTAATTATTATTGATGAGAAGCCTGTCCTTGAGAAGCAGCTTAATGTTGATGAAACGTTGCTGTTGAAGCTTTCTCAAGCTGTTAATGGAATGCGTATAGCTGATCTCGCTGAAGAACGAGATAATAAAATGTATATGAAGGATGCTTTACACCAAGTCAGCGGAAGGATATTGGAACTGCAAAAGCAATATAAAGATTATCGCAGCAGGATTGTATTTAATGATGAGGATATATTTGACGATAAATTTCTGAAACTATTTTCCCGCTACTTTAGATATCAATTTTCAGATGAACTGACTGCTATCCAGATTCTGTTTAAGTCTGGGGGATTATTCTGTAATACAACTAATTCTGTTTATTTTAAATCGATCTTTCCGAAAGAGGAATTTCGAATTGAGAATTTCAGAACGTACATTTTTGATGCCACAGGAGAAGGAGATCCCAGCTATACAGACGAATTTATCCATTTTAATATTGATGATTATAAAGAGTACACGAATCTGACTTTTTATATTGTGAGCGAAAACATGAGTAGAAACTCCATTGAAAAATCGAAGTCCAAATTGAAAGTTGCAGCAGATTGGATTCATAAAACTTTTAAAGAAACCACCTATGTTGTTTCCTATAAAATGTGTGGAAAAATGAATGCTAATCAGCAACTTACCAGACTTTTAAAAAACAATACATGTGTTGTGCTGGATAAAGATAAGAATGGAAAAAATATAGTGCCTTATTTCGGCAATACGAAAGGCAAAAATCTATTCCAGCATTGTCGAAAAATGGTTCAGGTTGGCTGGAATCGACTTCCATCGGATGAAACTGTAGCTGCATTTATGTATACATTTATAAAATTAGAAGAATTATGTAAACTCAATGACTCGGACATGAAGAAAGTCCAGGGTTACATTCAATTCGATTGGATAAATAGTGTGTTCGGTCATGACAATATCAATATATTCGAACTGCGAAGGTTAATGGTCGATCTGGAGCAAGAAGTATTTCGTACAAAGGTGAGAGATTTTAGTTCTAACGAGCCAGTGTGTATTTACTTGTTTGGGGGGGATTTTCGCTTAAAGGAAATGATAGCTCAAAGATTTAAGGGGTGTAAGTTTGATGTTTTGGTGATTCCAGAATTTGATTTGGAGAAGTATCACCAGAATGGTATCGATAAACAGGAAAAACTTCTATATAAATTTATTAGTGAAGAGTGGGATGCCCAACCTGTTCCTATTAAACAAATTCGTGAGCTACTAGGAATAACGGACTCATACTGGAGTAGGCTCATCAAAAAGGAAAATATTCAAAAATTAATTGGAGATAAACAAATAAAAATTTCACGACTAAAGGGTAGAGGTGGAGACTCTTATATGCACTGTTTATTGGTCAATTAATACAGGATCTCAACTTGCACACTTTCTTATAATAATATATATAGGGAACAGTGCAAGTTGAGAAATGTAATAAAATGAAATAGGACGAATAGAAACATTCAATCAACCAAATACAAAATTATCACATCCGACATATCCAAGGCGGTTTTCCTTGGATTGTTGGGGTGACAGCAAGCAACAGGTTTATCGTTGCGCGGTAGGTACTTGAGCTTTCTTAATAGTTGACATCCATATAAAAGACAAAGAGCCTTAGGATTCTTTCCTCAAGGCTCTTCTTTGTGGGTGCTTCCCAACGTAAATAAATATATCACAAGGATCGTAATCTGTGAATAAAAGGATATTATGATGCAAAATATTGAACGGGTAGATAGAACCTTATGCTTAAATAAGTAAAGAACACCCGTACTATTCCGATTAGAACAGACAGGTGATCTTTGGGATACCAATATATAGTAACCCCTTCCACCACGAAGTAACTATAGATTACCACAAATATTCATTTTCGCAATAGTAATTTGATGCTTTGTTTATGTTGATATGAGTTAATATGATCGGGCTTGTCAGCCCGTAGATAGGCAATTGTGTGATGAAAAAAATTGTTTATTCATATGATGCCAATTAATAACTGTATTATCGGAGCTGTGTCGTAAGGTTCTTGTTACTCGTAACATAGACAAGGATAACCAGCAGCCAATAAAATTATGGGAGTTGAGAATAAATGCAATGGTACAATGACTTGAAATATTGGGCTTTTCGGATGCAATATGAGCAAGTTGAATGGAGTTTCAAATTACCGAAATTTTGAAAAATAATAAAATGAATCGACAATTTTCTACTCTAATCGGATGGGCTTTTCATTCCTCTGTTATATGATACATTTGTGAATTATATCAAATATGGTTGTTTCTGTATGCCGATAATAGTAAAATAGCCCCAACATAACTTTTTATTGTAAGGGGAATAATGTTGAATATTGAGGATCTAGAGTCGGAAATTGAATATCTTCGTATACAGTTGGTTTCTACCTATATGAAACAAGGTTCATTCAATTCTCCTGTGGTGTTAGGGGTAAGTCAACAATTGGATGTATTGCTGAATTATTATGACTCTCTAAAGTCGGGTAATATTGCTTTGAATCTAATTAAAATATCATACTGCTAATTGTGAACTCTGGCTAAAGGCTAGGGTTCTTTTTGCGTTATACAGAAAAAGGGGATTATATAATGGAATTTATAAAATTAAAAATTGGTCAACTGGTTCATGCTGAATATAATCCGAGGAAGAATTTGAAAGCTGGCGATCCAGAGTTTGAGAAGATTCGGAATAGTATCAACGAGTTTGGGTATTGTGAGCCGATTATATGTAACAGTGATTACACTATCGTTGGAGGACATCAGAGAGCTAAAGTATTGAAGGCAATCGGATACGATGAAGTGGATTGTGTGATTATCGATGTGGATAAGACGAAAGAGAAGGCTTTGAACATTGCGTTAAATAAAATTACAGGTGAATGGGATTTTGATGCGTTGGCTGGATTATTGGAAGAGTTGAAGGTTGACGATTACAATATTGAGCTGACTGGATTCGATTTCTCAGAAGCAGAGAAGTTGTTTGACGAGTTGCATAAAGATGATGAGCCGGAGGAGGATGAATTCGATGTTGATGATGCATTGCCAGAGATCCCGATTACACGTAAAGGTGATATTTGGCTGTTAGGGAAGCATCGATTATTAGCTGGTGACGCAACGAATGAGCAGGATATGGCAACGTTGATGGATGGTAAGAAAGCCAGGTTAATTGTTACTGATCCACCATATAATGTAGCTTATGTAGGAAAGACAAAGGATGCTTTAACAATTCAAAATGACAAAATGGACGATGAGCAATTTTATGAGTTTCTGTTGGCTGCATATACACGGATGTACGAAGTAGCAGATGACGGTGCGAGTATCTATGTTTTTCATGCAGATAGCGAAGGCTTGAACTTTCGGAAGGCTCATAAAGATTCGGGATTCAAATTATCCCAATGTTGTATATGGGCTAAGCAAGCAATGGTCATGGGAAGGCAAGATTATCACTGGCAGCACGAACCTATATTGGTAGGTTGGAAGCCGACTGCAGGTCACTATTGGAACTCGGACAGGAAGCAAACTACACTGTGGCAATTTGATCGACCATTTCGGAATGAGCATCATCCAACGATGAAAAGTGTGCCGTTAATTTCATATCCAATTAAAAATTCAAGCAAGATTGGCGATATTGTGCTCGATTCATTTGGAGGTTCAGGAAGTACGCTTATCGCATGTGAGGATACGGATCGAATTTGTTATACGATGGAGTTGGATGAGAAATATGCAGATGTGATTGTGAATCGATATATTGCTCACGTTGGCGGTGATACTGGAGTGTATTTGATTCGGGATGGAGTGAAGATGCCCTATCAAGAAGTCGTTGCTGAGTCGGCTAGGTAAGAATGAATATGGTGATTCGTTTCCTGAAGCTGTTGCGGAAGTTAAAAAGGAGCTGAGAAACCAGTCTTTTGTAGGTTGTATGCAGGAAATATGTGCCTTTATGTTGAAGATATAAAAATTAGTTTACTCAACGTATCTCAAACACTAACGGATAACGAGTTCAATAATACTGTTATATTAGCTATCAGCTTGAATGAAAGGTTGTGTTCGGATGTCGTACAACATCGATGCATTTGTTAAGCAGATGCCTGTCCTACGGGACTTTTTATTGCACTACGTGAGTTATAAAGAGCTATGGTCGTTTGATCATAACCTAACCAAGTATAATAGTTTTTTCGAGAAAACCATAAATGCTCATTACTTGCAAGCGATCAATTGCTGGTGTATGGTCTTTGGCGTTGCTAGTTCAAACCCAACACATTGGAAAAAAGTGTTACATAATCATGAAGACTTTAATAGTATCACCTTGAATGCTGGTCTTAAGGAAGATAAGTGGCAAGAGTATTGGAATGACGTCACTTCATTCAGAAATAGATTCTCCGTACATCGGGAATTAAATTTCGATGAACCCGTCCCTTCGCTTGCTAAAGCTTATGACATTGCTCTATATTACGATGAGTGGGTAAGGGAGTATATCCGTCCTGATGTAATTGATGATCTTCTCCTCCGAGATATTGTTGAAAAATACCGAGAAGATTTGCACAAATTAATGGATCAACTAAAAGTCGTCTTGGTTACAGAGGGAAAAAACTAACTGGAAAATATATCAACATATAGTATGACCTTAAATAAAACAGAACGGCTAACCTGAAAGTCAGTGTAACCCACTAACGTCTATGCATTTTTGCGTAGGCTTTTTTTCATTTGGAGGTGATGAATATATGAGTAAGGATGATGAAAAATCGAAAAAGAACAAGCCCAAAATACTAACCAAATATGATCAATTTGTTATTCCTCGACTCCGAGATATCCCTGTATGGGTGCGTGAAGGATTAACAGATGATGAGATTGCGAAAAGGCTTAATATTCACATTTGGACATTAGGCGATTATAGGCGTAAACATCCGAAATTTGCTGAAGCGTTAGAACGACCAACCAAATGGGAAACACATGTATATCCACGATTGGCTGAAATTCAGCAGTGGTTCCAAGAAGGTGTGGACAGTGGTGTAATTGTTAAGAATCTCGGTATAGCTCCTGCTACTTGGTACGAGTATATCGATAAGCATCCGATGCTTGCTGAATTAGTTAAATGGAGCAAGTCTGTTATTATATCTCGCGTGGAAACTTCACTTTTGAAGGCAGCTACTGGGTTTGAATACGAAGAAATTAAAACGATAATCGAAGAGGACAAAAATGGAAAAAAGCGGACTCGAATCGAAAAGGTTAAACGGTATCAGCCGCCTAATCCTACAGCGATGATATTCTACTTGAAGAACCGCGCACCGAACGAATGGAATGACCGCCGCGAGATACTTATCGATACAAAAGCTGCTGAACTGGAACGTAAGCAATTATTCCTTGATATGATCGAATCTGATGTAATAGAAGCGGAATATGAAGCAATCGAGGAATCCAACTATACTGAGGAAGGCATTGACGAGTCGGATGCGTAACGTTATGTCGTCAGTTATTCGATAGATAAACGCCAGTTATAGCCCAATAATTGCCCCGAAATAGCCCATTTTAAGTGCATAAGAAAAGTTATGCAATCAGTGGACTTTCTCCCCCACCAACGGTATGATGTGACACACAAGCGAAAGGTGGGGGTAATATGCCGTATTTACAGTGGTTTGAGACGCATTTACGAAGTAAGGATCGGAGCGAGAACACGATATCCTGCTACTTGAGGGATACGTTAGCGTTCATAGCTTGGTATCGGGCGAAGACGGAGTATGGGTTGGATAAGCTGATCGAACTGGATGGCGTAGAGTATAAGAAAATCCTTCAACGAAGCGAACAAGCGATACTGACTATAAACCGAAAAATAGCCAGTATGAACGTATTCTGCCGCTGGATGCTTAAACAAGGCTATATAAAGGAAGAGATACACGTTGAAGCGGTCAGGAATAAGGATGTCCGGCAATATAAAGGGTTGGAAGATACAGATTTATGGAAGCTGAGGAATGAAATCCACCGACACGGCAACCGAATGCATATCTGTATGATCGAACTGTTGATAGGAACAGGTATCAGGGTAAGTGAATTGGTTGGTATAAGGCTGAAAGATATAGACATGAGCGAACGAAAAGGGTTATTGCGAATACTTGGCAAAGGAAATGCTCAACGAACACTTCCTATAAATAAGGATGTACGCAAAGCACTCACTCGATACTTGGAGGTTAGGCTGGAAAGCGAGTCAGAACATTTATTCATCGGGCAACGAGGCTCATTTGAACGGAATGCTGTCAACTTGATATTAAACAAGTACGGTGATCGGGTTCAAGTGAAGGTTACTCCCCATATGCTAAGGCATACTCTTGGGTATAGGCTGGTGAAGAATACACCTTTGACGACTATTCAGCAGATATTGGGACATGATCATGTATCGACTACGAATATATACACTTTGACAACTGAAAAGGATATGGCTGAAGCATTGGCGAGTATAGAGTGGTAAACAGCCACTCTTTTTGTTGTTTCAGGGGAGGGGTGCTTCTAAGTGGGAAATGAGGGCGGCCAGCAAGGAGTGCAGAAATTTTTTTGATGATTTTACGGTAAAACTACAAATTGCTTCTAATCTCAACAATCAAAATTTTGAATTCTCCACTAGAAGAATTGGATAGTAGAGAGTACCGTTCCCAGTTGAATAAATAGGAATGGTTTATAAGGATATCTTTTTCCCGACCTCGAGTTGTACCGATAGATGCTAAATCACCCCATCTTAATGATCCGCTTAAAATTCTACCTTCATGAATTTTAAATGCAGCATCGACGGAATCAATCTTGTTGGAGGGTTTCCAATATAAACTGTCATTCGTAAGAATAATAGCATAACCAATTGTGCTAATTTCTTTTGAAATAACCTGCTCAACTCTTGAAATGTCCTTTATGAAGTCATACCTACCACAATCTTGGGCACTATGATCTTTTAAATTATAGTGCTCACCTTGAATAATATGAGCAGATTTTTTGCTTTTATATTTGAGTTCAATAGGGAAATGATGATCTTTGTATCTAACCCATATATCCAAATAAATATTATCAACTACATGGGGGTAGTTGTACTCTAATCTAATTTGGGCTTCAGGATATTGAATTTGAATTTCCCATGCTAGAGCTAATTGAAAGTCAGCTTCAGAATGAAACAATGGTCTTTTAAATTGTAATGCGGAGATAATTCTTTTTAAATCAATCATGTTTCACGTCCTATTGAATGTCATTTTAACAAAATACTACTACAAATCTGAATTGAATTCTAGTAAAAGGAGCCAAAACAATTGATACAATAAACCAAGAGCAACAACGCCAAACTGAACTACTGAAGCAATATATGGAGAAGCACTTCAAACCACCAAAAATGAAGCAATTAATCAAAACCTTCTCTTTCTCAGAACTTCGCAAGCTAATAGGAGAAATGGACATCGAGTATTTCGCCTTGTGCTATTTCCCAAAATACTTTGACCGACAATTTGGCCAGTTTCACCGTCAACTATTCGCTGAGTTAAAACATATGCTTTCCAATACAGGACTGATTACGGCTTTCGGACTCCCAAGGGAGCATGGAAAATCCACGATCAGTTCTTTTTTATTTCCACTGTATGCGACTCTTTATGATAAATCGCAGTTTACACTCATCATATCGGCAACAGAAATTATAGCTCTCCCATTTTTAGATATGATCAAGGATGAGCTTGAGACGAACACGATGCTTATTGAAGATTTCGGTATCCGTAAAGGCAGTAGATGGAACAATAATGAAATTCATCTCAAGAGTAAAAGTGGATTAGATTCCTGTATTATGATTCGTGGAGTTGATGGTTCTTTACGAGGCATCCACTATAAGCATCATCGTCCAACTTTGGTTCTGCTCGATGATTTGCTCAAGGATGATACAGCTAAGTCTGAAACCAAACGTGATCAGATTAAAAGTACATTCACCGATGTCGTTTTGCCAATCGGAACAAGAGACACGAATATTCTCATCTGCGGTACTATCCTGAACGAAGAAGATATAATGGCTGATCTACTCAAAGGAAAGATACCTGGTGTCAGAAGTATCCGTAAAGCAGCCGTTGTCCAATTTTCGGATCGAGATAACTTATGGTCAGAATGGGAAATCCAATATAACAACCTTCAAGACGAGGACAGGATCAACACAGCCTTGTCTTTTTTTATTGCCCATAAAGATGAGATGCTTGAGGGTACGGAAATTCTATGGAGTGAGTATCTGGATTACTATTATTTGATGTGTAAGAAGCAAGCAATGGGAGAGAAGTCATTCTACAAGGAACTTCAAAACGATCCTCGCTCAACGGACGATTACATATTTCAAAACATCATGTATTGGGATAGTTTGCCTGAGTTTGATGAGATGGAGCTAGATATGTATATTGATCCGGCAATCAAAAATGGAAAGAGAAATGACTATTCAGCCATCACAATTTTAGGACAGCATCGTAAAACGAAACAACTATATGTGATTGATGGTAACATATATAAATTGCTGCCAGATGATTTATTTCAAGTGGCTGTTGAAAAGTTGATCCTTTACCCTGTTGATAAGATTGGATTTGAGACGATTCAAGCTCAAAGTTATATGAAGCAAAAGTTTGAGGAGGAACTCTGGAAGGCTAAGAAGTTTACTCCAGTTGAAAGTATTAATAGTCGAGGGCAGAAGCATGAACGGATTATTAGTTTAGAGCCTGATGTTAAGAAGGGATATATTCTGTTCAATTCAGCAAATATTCGATACAATAACCAAATAAAGGATTATAATCGAAACTGTAAGTGGGATGATGCTCCTGATAGTTTGTATGGGGCTGTTCAATTAATTCAGTCAGTGAAAAGTTTGAAGTTTTATGATCGGAGTTTATTGTTTTAAAGGTGCAATTAAAAACCAATGTTTATATCACCAAACTAGTTAAGCTAACTGGCAGTTTACTTCAATAAAGTTGGTTCTTAGTTATATCAGATTTCTTTTACTATATTGTGCAGATTGATTCTAGATGAAGCATTAGTAATATTTTGTTAGGTTAGAATTAATCGACTAATTAAAAGTAGGAACGTGGATAAAGTGAAAAAGATGTTGATAATTTTGATTTTTTTACTGATTATTTTATCGTTTTTTTTATTTGATTTCATGTATATCTATAAGTTTTCGAGGGCAATACCTATGTACAAGATGTGGTTAATTATTTTGTATTTTATAATTATAGGAATGTTATTAAGGACGTGTTTCGCTCGTAATAATTGGATGAATTTTTTTTCGTTATTTCCTTTATTCCATATGTTATTGGCATTTACAATAATTCTAAATTATTTGGTTTTTTCACTTCCCTATGTTTTATTAGGTGAATCTATCTCCTGCGGTTATTTATTAATCTGTTTTTTTTATTCAAAAAACAAAAAAACAGGAGCAGTTATTGGTTTTATATTTAATTTTGCAGCACTCATTTATGTAACGTTTCTGTAAGGATTATGAACAGGGTTATACTTGTACATCAAGAAGTTTGATCCATCCTATAATACTGTGGATTAGTTGCTAAGTTATGCAAATCTTATTGAACTAGGTCGTGGATGCGAGCTAGCTTAGGTTATTTGTTGTTTGTTTCAAGCCCTAAAAGTAGTCAAATACTGAAGAGTTCCGATTACAAATGGAAATCGAATTGACAATCAATATCTTCGTTACGTTAACGGAGAATGATAGTAACAATAAGGAACTGCCTTTTTTAAAAGGTGGTTTTTTTATTATGCAAAATTAACAAGCAACAATTACATAGCCCATTTTGAAAGGAAGCAAAAGTATGCAAATAACGGAATCAATTATTTTACAGTGTCTGAAGGAACTCAATCAAGCGGCACTAACTAAGCAAACATACTTTGACTATTACAACGGCAATCACGCCATTCTAAAAGATTATGCAATGCAGGAGAGTCGAAGCAACCGAAAATTGATATTTAACTTCCCACGAAAATTTGTGGACAATGAAGTAGGATACATACTTGGCAAGCCAGTCAATTACGTTTCCAAATCAGACAAGGATGAAGTGGTTCATAAGCTGGATTTGAATATGAGCCATTGGGAAAAGGAACACAACATTAATCTTCGGAAGCAGAGTGAAATTTACGGTGAAAGCTATGAACTGAATTATTTGGATTACGATGGACTGTTCTCGGCAACTGTTCTAACACCTCAGAATGCTTATGTATTGGAGGATGGAACAGAAGATCGAAATGTACTGATGGCTATTCACAAGTTTACAAAGCGATTCGACGATAAAGTTTACTTGGATGTTTATACGGATAACGAAATTCTGCATTATGAATTAATGGGCGATAATAGAAACAGCCTCAATGAGCAAAGTAAATCACCTAAACTTCAATATATCGGAAAACATGATCACATCTTCGGAAGAGTCCCTGTCATTTCTTGCCCAGCTAATACTGAGCGGAAATGCGGCTTCCAAGATGTGATTTCTTTGTTTGATGCCTATAATGCCCTTAACTCGGATTTGGTCAACGAAATCGCAGACCATCGTAATTCATATCTGGTCATTGAGAACGCCAAGTTAGAGGAAGAGGATTTACTGAAAATGAAGAAGATGGGAATCATCCAAGTTCCTGTTGGTGGTAAAGTAACGTGGCTAATCAAGGAGATAAATGATTCGTTTGTTAAAAATGAACTGGATAATCTTGAGCATAAAATTTATGACATGATGGATCAGGTAAATTTCAATGAGAATTGGGCATCGAATACTTCCTCGTTGGCACTTCGAAATAAGCTGCTAAATTTAGAAAATAGAGTCGCTATTCGGGAAGCCATGATGGAGAAAGTCATCAAGGGCAGGCTTCGGAATTTCTTTACCTATCTTCAGAAAAAAGAAGGTGTTCAATATGATTATCGGGATATCGCTGTTAAATTCACGAGAAATTTGCCAACTGATTTGGTGGGATTGGCAGATGTCATCGTGAAGCTGAAGGATATTGTTTCGCATGAATCATTGCTTGCCTTATTGCCATTCGTTGAAAATCCGAAGCTCGAACATAACAAGTTTCATACCGATAAGCAACGGTTTATGGAATCGACTGGAGATGTGAAACATGCAGAATAAAAACAAAATCAAGCAACTTATTAAACATAATTGTGCTTCCTATCTCAGTGACAAATATGGCATCTCGAATTATTGCTGCTGGAAAGATGGTTCATGTGTATTTTTTGATCAGGACAATCCTCTCCCAAGCTGTCGATATTTTGAAAATGGAGTGCTGTCAGCTGATGAGAAGTTAGAAAGCGAATATAAGTTGGAACGGAATATGCATGTTGATAGACAGGTAGCAAAGCCGAAGGTTAATTGTAAGAAATGTGGGACTACATTCGAGGCGAATTCTAATCGGCAATCTTATTGTGAAAAATGTGATGAAACGAATAAGAAGGAAAAGACAAAATTACGGATGCGGAAGATGAGACGAAAACAGGCTTGATGTTACGCTTTAGAGGGTTCAAAAAGCTATATAAACTAAGGGTTTATTATCGGCAAAAATGAGGGGGTAGGGTATTTGTTCCTTATCCTCGTTTTTGCCATCTCTAATGCGTTACATCATTGTCCTGAGCAAGACATTAAACTGCTACAAAAAATACATAGAATTGCGTGTTTGGTTCTTACGAGTCGAATGGGCATCAAAGGAGATTAATGAAAATGGATTTAGAACAAGTTAAACAGTTTATCGAAGCAAATGGCACGACAGAGGAAGTGAAAGCATATCTTCAGGGTGTGAATCCCATCAACGTTGAAGGTATTGAGCTATTCATCCAAACTGATAAGGAAGCCAAGAGTTGGTTCGATAGCACAGTAGATAAACGAACAACCAAGTCGCTGGAAACGTGGAAAGCGAATCAACTTGAAGGATTGATTACAGAAGAGATAAAACGCAGATTCCCTGCCAAGGATGAGAAAGAAATAGAGATGGAGAAGCTACGTGCCGAAGTGGAGAATATGAAACTTGAGAAGCAGCGTGAACGATTAACCAGCCAAGCGATTAAAACTGCATCTGAAAAGAAACTTCCACTCCAGTTAGTGGATTTTTTTATTGGAGCAGATGAGTCTACAACGACAGCCAATCTAACTGCGTTTGAACAGTCGCTTCAATTGGCAGTACAACAGCAAGTCGAACAACGGCTCAAAGGAGATGGCTATACTCCCACTGTTGATTCTACAGGTAAAACTTTCACATTGGATGCGATTAAAGGCATGTCGTCCGATGAAATCAACAAGAATTGGGATCAAGTCAAACTAGTATTACAAAACAAACAATAAAAAATGAAAAGGACAAGGTGAATAATCATGGCAGTAACAAATTTTATTCCTACAATATGGAGCGCACGTTTAAATGAAAGCTTTAAGAAGAATCTGGTTTATGGGAATGTGGTCAATACAGATTATGAAGGTGAGATCAAAGGCCAAGGTTCAACCGTGAAGATTAACTCTATTGGTACAGTAACCATTGGTACATATGATAAAGTGGCAGGAATCGGTAATCCGCAGGAGTTGGATTCTGCACAAAAAACATTAACCATCGACCAAGGAAAATTTTATAACTTTACCGTTGATGATGTCGATGCGGCTCAAGCTAATGTAGATTTGCTTAGTGGAGGCATAGTGGAAGCATCATATGGTTTGGCTAATGTGGTGGATCAGTACATCGCAGGATTCTATACGGAAGTAAAGGCAGGGAATACCATTGGAAATGATACAACACCTATTATTCCGACTTCATCTACAGCCTATGATTACCTTGTGGATTTGGGTGTCATTTTGGATGAAAATGATGTGCCAGAAGGGGATCGATTTGTTGTTGTACCTGCCTTCTTCTATGGCTTACTCGTCAAAGATCCACGTTACACGAAAGATGCAAATGTCATGAGGACTGGATTTGTCGGCAGTATCGATAATATGTCAGTGTACAAGTCGAACAATGTGCCAAATACAGCGGGTGTAAAATATAAAATTATTGCTGGACACAAGAGTGCCATCTCATTTGCTGGTCAAGTGGATACGGTTGAAGCTTACCGTCCAGAGAAGCAATTTTCTGATGCGATTAAAGGACTTCAAGTTTTCGGAGCCAAGTGTATTAAGCCAGAAGCCATTGCTGTACTCACGGCAAATAAATCTTAATCAGACCGATCATATACTATATAGAAGAAACACGTTCGGGGTGTCCATTTGGATGCCTCTATTTTAATTTTAGGAGGCTGATGAATATGTGGTTTTTAAATAAAGAAACAGGCTGTACATGGGAAATAGAAGATCAGGAGTTGATTCAGCGACTACAGGCAAATTACTGTTATGAACAGGTAGACGAACCGAATAAAGGAGAACTACCAATCAAAACGCCAGATGCAAAGAACACGAAGCGTAACGACAAGGAGTTATCTTAATGGATGAACAACTGGAATTGTTGAAGCGATTGTTGGGGATGGATTTGTTCGATATCTCTAAGGATGAGGTACTGGCTCACTATCTGAAAAAGGCCAAGAACAATATTACGGGCTATTGCAACGTGGACGAACTTCCTGCTGAATATGATGATACTGTTGTCGATTATGCAGTTTATCTCTACAGGAATAAAGACTCGGTTGGGTTGATGCAGAAGCAAGAAGGCGAACGTTCAGCCAGTTATGAACCAGGTATTCCACAAAGTATTCGACTGGCTCTTCCTCTACCGAGAATCAAAGTAGGGTATTAGTCATGTTCAATGATACGAAACTGGAGATTTTAGAATCTGCAAATTTGACGACTATAAAAACGATTTATGCTGATGTTCAGCCATACATAAAGAACTATACATTTGAGGATGAAATTTTGCTGGAAGCTACGCATCGTGCCTTTTGCGATCAACACTCCGAGCTGGAACTATGCCGATATATACGGATTGACCATCAAATTTACATCATCTTGGACTTGAAACAATGGAGCGACCATATAGAAATATATCTATATCCTTGTAAGCCGGATTTTGCGTAGGAGGGAGTGATCATGACACGAAGTATTGAAACGATGATGGATTTCTTCCTTCGGGAGAAAGGTGAACTTATACATATAAACGGTGTGAAGCAGACTGCTCTCATTCGGGATGCGGTTGATAAGATTCAATTAGGTGATGAGAAAATAGTGCGTGCTGCAACTCTATTGCATATTGGCGATTTTATTGATTACCGTAATGAGCGTTATTTGATAACAAGCGAAATTGACCATAATAAACAATCGTATCGCAGCAGGATACGAAAGTGTAATTACAATATCGCCTTTAACTGGAACGGCAACGTGAAATGGTTTGATGCCATTGTAGAGGGTAAAACATTTTCGATTGATGATGGAAAGATGATTTCGATGCCGGAAGGAACCATCCATGTATATCTCCAAGACAACGCGGATACGAGAGCAATTACGCTTAGCCAACGCTTCTATAACACACACCAGCCATTTAAAGTGGAAGGCATTGATCGAACCGTCAATGGAATCATCAAACTAAGCTGCTCGTTGGGCAGCATTTCTACTCCATATGATGATGTGGAGAATAACATAGCAGACCGATGGAAATATGAAGCCTCTCATACATATGCACTAACCATAGATAATGGAACGACAGCAAATGTCCTGATCAATGATATTTTACAGTTGAATTGTACAGTCATCGATGATGACCATCCTATATCAAATCCATCCATTACATTTTCATCAAGTGATCCGAGTGTTGTTAGCGTGGATAATGAGGGCAAGGTCATGGGAATAGAAGCTGGGCAAGCGATGATTACAGCGAGGTTGACCTATTATCCCGATGTTCAAGATACGATCCAGATTACAACTGTTGAAACGATGACTCATACATACACCATATCCTTAACAGGCAATCCAACTATTAAAATTGGACAAAGTACATCTTACGTCAGCCACATATATGACAATGGAACTGAAGTGTTCGATCAGTCGGTTCAATGGAGTTTGCGAAATCAAGAGGATACGACTCCCATCATGGGAAGCATCACAGCAAGCACAGGAAATAGCTCAACGGTGAAGGCTGGCAGCAGTAGCGGATATATCAACAAATACATCGTATTGATTGCCACGCTAACGAGCGATCCTACGATTACAATAGAAAAGATGATTCAGCTTAAAAGTCTATTATAACGTTCATACATATTGGCTTGCCCATTCGGGTAGGCCAATTTTATTTTCATTTAAAAGGAGCCTATACATATGAAAAAATCTATCGATTACATGCTCAGCGTGAGCCTATTAAAACAACTAATATTACAAAATTTAATAACCGATGAAGAGTTTGCCGAGATCGATTTATTGAATAAAAAGTCTTTCAAAGCCCGTAAAATGGGCAGAAATGATTTGATGATGTGCAGAAGTAATCGTAACATGTGACAGTAAAAGGAATATATTTGAGGGGGAATTGTATGGGTAAAGTATTGAAGAAGGTTGTTGTTGTGCCGATTAAAACATTGGATATGGTAGATGGCATTCAGCAGATACAAAAGAAACGTGTAGCAGCTTACTGTCGCGTGAGCACGGAGCATTTGGAGCAAAAAGAGAGTTACGAGAACCAACTACAACATTATACGAGGTATATTCAAAGTAATACGGATTGGGACTATGTAGATATTTATGCGGACGAGGGAATTTCGGGGACGGGAACCAAGCATCGGACTGATTTTAACCGCATGATACAGGATGCTCGAAACGGTAGGATGGATTTGATCCTTGTGAAAAGTATATCGAGGTTTTCAAGAAATACGATGGACTTGTTGAAATATGTAAGGGAACTGAAGAGTCTTGGCATTGCCGTATTATTCGAAAAAGAGAACATCAACACGCTCGAATCCTCTGGTGAAGTATTTCTGACGATCTTTAGCTCCATCGCCCAAGATGAAAGCAGGAATATATCCGAGAACTCAAAATGGGGCATTCAAAAAGGATTTGCAAACGGAAAAGTGCATTGTAATACCACACGTTTCCTCGGCTACGATAAGGACAAGGAAGGCGAACTGGTCATCAATGAAAAGGAAGCCGAATTAGTACGCCGGATTTATGAGGAGTATCTGGAGGGTAAAAGCTATCAGGCGATTGCTACAGGATTGATGAAGGATAAAATCAAAACGGTCACTGGCGGTGATAGATGGTGGGATTCTTCCATAACCCTGATTCTGACAAATGAAAAATATTACGGAGCTTTACTCCAGCAAAAGACCATCACAGTAGATTTTCTAAGCCATAAGCGAGTTAAGAACCATGGTCAGGAACAGAAATACTTGATTGAGGATAACCATGAGCCGATCATTTCCAAAGAGATGTTTGAACTGGTACAAACGGAAAAAGAGCGCCGCGCATACCTCAAGGGTAATATCATGGGAGATAGGAAGAAATACTCCAGCAAATATCCACTCAGTGGTAAAGTATTCTGTGGCTGCTGTAATGCTAATTTCAAAAGGCGAACATGGAACAGCAATAATATTTCTAAGAAAGTCGTATGGCAATGCCGAACCTACGTCAACGAAGGCAAAGAAGCTTGCGATGCCAAAGCAGTCGATGAATATGTGTTGCAGGATGCCTTTGTACGAGTATTCAATAGGATGCATGAAAACAAGGATGGATTTATCCAAACACTGAATATGAACATTGAGGCGATACTTTCCAAGCGAGAAGGGCATGAGCCGCTTATTAAAGTAGAACAGAACATCGAACAGTTGAAAGCTGATCTCAAGGGATTGGTAAACCTGAAGCTTCGAGATAATATTGACGAGATCGTATATAACGAGGAAAATGCAAGGATATCCTCCGAATTAGAAAAGCTACGGCAAAAGAAAATAATGCTTGAGAAAGATATGGATCAAAAAGCTCAAATCCAGAGCCGAGTAAACGAAATTATACAAGTAATGAATGCGCGGCAGGATTTACTTGAACAATTTGACGATGAACTATTTAACGCGTTGGTAGAGAAGATAACCATTCTCTCGCCAACGCGTTATTTATTTACCTTGAAAAGCGGGCTGGAGATTGAAGAGATCGATGAGTAAACTCCAACCTGTAATATAAACATATAATGAGGCAGATGGCATGGTAAGTCCATGCTGTTTGATCGTTAAAATTCCAACTGATTCTCCTTCAATAAAAGCTTAATCTCCTTGATCATCCCCATTCCATCCTTAACCCCTCTTAAATAAAGCCATTCCTTTTCAGCCGATTGCTGATATTGAACAGCATCTTCCCACTCTAGCAAAATACCTTGAGCAGAATCATCCATCTGACTTTTCAAATCCGATAGCAATTTTGATGATTTTTCGACCAACGGAGCAATGTGTTCTTGCTGTTCGACAGTAAGAGATAATTCATCAAACCTCTTGTTCAAGCCTTCCACTAGCCATTCCGGCCAATCTTCCATAGTGCTGTCCCCTTCCCATTGTTTGAGTGTGTGTATGTTAACTCTGATGGGAAGAGGTTGGCAAGTTATGATTTTGAATTAGTTAAGAAAGTCGTTTGTTCTTTATTATATAAATGTTTTAAACATACTGTTATTATTATAAATGGGTGTAATATACTATTCTTCCTATAGTTTTGTAAGCGCAATGATTTGTCATGAGGTTTGTAATTAGGTTCTTGAGGGAATATGGAGGCTTGGATTATGCCAGTATCAATCCAGAGTATTGAAGAGTCATTATCAGTTTCTTACGTGAGTGCAATTGTTGCTCAATCTGGTGCCTCTTTCGACATTGTATCGAGGGATTACGGTGTTGATGTATGCGTAAGGCGTGTGGATTCATTCAATGGTAAAATGATGGACATGGGAGTGTCTTTTGACTGTCAATTAAAAGCAACAATAAATTGGGATCTAGAAGATACCTCAATTGTGTATGATCTAGAGGCTGATACTTATAATAAGCTTATATACAGGCACATCAACTCTTCTACACCGTGCCTCCTTGTAGTTCTCTGTTTACCTAGGAATAAATCCGATTGGATGCATATTTCTGAGGAAGGGTTAAATTTGAGGAAATGCTGTTATTACTATTATGTAAATGGGGAAGCAACAGAGAATAAATCATCCTTTAGGATAAGAATCCCAAGAACAAATATATTTTCCCCAGACGCTGTAGTAAAATTAATTAATGATGTTCGATTGGGGGTTATCAAATGAACAACCAATCATTGATGTTTACAGAAATTGGGAAAGTCTCATTAATTGATATTATAAGATACTTCAATAGTATTGGCTGGAAACAAGTCTCCCATCCTAATGATAAAGTTATTATGTTCTATGGTTCTTCAAATGACATGGGCAAACCATTGGAAATAGCAATTCCTAACAAGGTAGATTATCAAGATTATTATTCAAGAATATATGATGCTCTTAAAGTACTATCTGTCATCTTGAATAAAGATATAAAAATTATTTTAAACGAAATTAATTTAACAAGCCATGATCTTTTTCGAGCGCGTATCTTAAATACAGGTGACTTTTCAAATAGTATTCCGCTGTCGTATGCTGCAACAAGTATTAATGGACTGAAAGATCTTTTTATATATGCGGCTTGTTCAGAAGAAAGAAGTCTTCCTTATTTTGATAGACCTTTACAGGTAGGGATACTTCATGCGGATTTATGCCGTTTCGGTCATACATTTGAAGGAAGTTTCGGAATAACTATAAATTCACCAATAATCAATGATTATGTACAATTATCAATGTTCGAAGAAGACAAAGCTATTCCGTTTGAGAGGCGAGTAATGGAAAGGATTGTTCGTAGCTTTGATCTTATAGAGAAATCGGTTATGAAAAATGATGCAGAGATTTTAATAAATAATTTTGATATTGGTTTAAACTCAAAAATGTGCGAGTCATTATTAGAATTATCTCAATCAAAAACTAAAAATCTGGGATTTGATATTACTTGGAGTCCGAAGTTTGAAGTTTCAGAAGACATACGAAAAAGTAAGGAATGGAAGTTAACAGAGGCTTCTTATGAAGTAATTGAATATGCTGCATATGAACTTTCTAAAATTGAACCTTATCAAGAAACAATTATTGGAAAAATTATTACTCTTCATTCAAATAAGAACCCTTTGAGCGATGAAGAATTTTCGAGACAGGCAATTGTGAAATACGATTTCGAAGGTAAGATAGTAAATGTTAAATTAGATTTGGATAAAGAAGGTTATAGTATTGCATATGATGCACACGGAAAAGGTTTGCCGATAGAAGTTGTAGGGACTATATTTAGAAAAGGGAATACGTGGAAAATGGTTGATGTTGTTAAGATATCAATTTGGGTCTAAATTATAGTCTACATGACCTAATAACTTGCTAATGTATGAACAATATTATTTGGAAGGAACATTATTATGGAGAGTATTATAACAAGTGAAAATAACATTGAAGAGATATTAAATAATTTAATTGAATCCTATGAAGGGAAAATAATAAATGCATTTAATCGTTCATTTTATAATTACGAATACTGTATAGAGGAACTATGTCAATATTATCATAAATACAAAGAATTATTTAATATGGAAAATAGATTTTTAGAATTATTACGATATTCCATTATATGTTCTGGAGAGTCGTCGGATGATGGATATGCATATGGTGGAATTAATAAAATAAAAAGCAACATAAAATTTTTAGGAGAAGATCTTGTTTTAAAGTTAATAGAATTGATCGGAATAAACACTAAATTATGGGATGATAGAATGAAATTAAAACAAATGCTTGCAATAATAAATAACTCTGGTTTTGATGATAATAAGAGGCGAAGCTTGAAGTTTTTTTATGTTGACAGATTTTACTTAGAATATGAAATTAATATAATAATAAAAAAAGAAATAAATTCTAAATATACAGAATATGTTGAAGCTAAACTTAAAATGGAAGAAATAAATAAATCAGTAAATATAGTTTTTAATAAAATACATGAAAAAGACAGTAATAAATCAATTCAATTTCTCATCGATTATGATAAATTTTCGGGAGCAAATTTTATAATAAAGATGGATGAAAAAACAACAAATAGTCTGATGAAAATAAAACTCTTGGAAAACCGTGATATAATACAAATATTGGATATGAATATGGAATTGTTGAACATACAATTTAATGAATATGACAACTGTGTCTCACTTATTGATAAAAGTCTAACAGAAATACATAAATTTATTAAAGGAAAAATAGATGACATTTATGGAAATAAATATCTTTCAAAAAAAATTATAAGCAATGTATTAGAAAAACCAAAGTTTACTTCATTAGTAGTTAGAGAAGCATTGAATGATGCTGATTCCTTAATTAAAGCTAATAAGGTAAGTAATGCTGTTGATCGAATTCACACAGCTTTACATGGTTATTTAAGAACAATTTGTGAAGACGAAAAGATACTATACGAACAAGATGCAAGCATCTTTAAGTTACTTAAATTAATAGAAAAAAACAGCGATATATTTAAAGTTAATGGTAATGAGAATGAACACATTAACAGAGTTTTAAGATCAATAGGAAACATAGTGGATGCACTAAATCCAATTCGAAATAATGCTTCACTTGCTCATCCTAATGATGAGTTGCTCATGGAAGAAGAAGCTTTCTTAGTAGTAAACATTACACTGATAATATTAAACTATTTAGATAGTAAACTAGTTAACAGAACAAAAAACATGTAGCTGTACTGGGTTTTATTATGTTCCTTTCACTGTCTCGACACATGTGGAGTGTGTGGTAAGGATATATCGGGAGGATATTACGAAGCTCAGTTAGATCAATAAATACAGGCGTTGGAAGGATATGTACATCCACCAACGCTTTTTGTATGTAAACATATGTTTCCTGACATTTCTACACCTCTTGTTTATGGTATTTATATGAAAATATCTGAAGTATCCTTTCGCAATTTGGATAGACAATTCATTGTAACTTGGGATAAGAAAGTGTTTGATTTCGTTCAGAAGAGTTATGAAATACCCATGCAGTCCAATGCAATCATTCTAAGGGGCTATATCGATCATGAATGTGGACTTAGTTTCGAATTTGCATGCTGCGCTGTCATGAATCAAGAGAATGTTCAACCTATTGTATTAAAAAATTTCGATAGCTTGTTAATATTGCGGTCAGGGTATATAAGTGATTGCGAGTTTTCGTTCTACACACTCGAATAAGCAACCAAGATATCGAACGAGTCTGTGAGATTACTGATTGTTATTATGATCATGATGAATTTGTGTTAGATTTTCGGATCAAATTTCCTGATGATGTCAAAATGTAATGAATTGGAGATAACAAGCAAACAGAGGAAGTATGGTGTAGAGTGGGGCGTTATAATCCTAACAGTCAAAAGATTGTTTGCAAACTTTTAAACACGCCATATCAAAGTTTTACTTTACAAGAAGGTGATTGCATTGAAATAACTCCTACCAAGTTAGATGATCAGATCGTGTTTTTTTGGCAAGAGTTTTTCACCCTGATTCATTACCATGAACAATCTCGTGAAGCGGTGCAGGTGAACGAACATGTGCTTCCGTCCGCTGTGCTGCTGCCCTTCATAAACGCTAACATAAAGAACCTTCCCTTGTGCAGAAAATATCAGCCAGTTATTTCAATTCATGATACAATATTTGCATGAACATGCGCTGAAGCCAAGCTTCGGTTCAAATTTCTGTAATCGGTTTCAATTCTTCCTACTCGGTGGTCAGTAAGCTCTCCAAAGATCTGTGCGGCTACCCGATTTATATTTAATTCAAGTGAAATCTTAAATAAGGAGTTAGAAATCTATGAACGCATCTTATCACTTTGACGAAGTCGGTAGACTTCCCTTACCCGGAGATAATGTCGCTATTGCCATTCGCCAACTGGAGGCTGGCACTACCATTGACTATCAAGGCCAAACCCTGACCTTGAATCACACGGTCATGGAGGGCCATCGCTTTGCAGTGAAGGAGATTGCTTCTGGTGAGACCCTGCTTTCCTGGGAATTACCCTTTGGTGTGGCTCTGCAACTGATTCTACCCGGCAATTACGTGATCAACAGTGCCGTGTTGGAAGCGCTTAGTGTCCGTTCGCTGGGATTTGCACTGCCGACGGCGCCCAATTTTGCCGATCAGGTTCATCCTTATGTGCTTGACGAGGTGAATTTCCAACCGGCTCCTGCATTGTCCGCTTACCCGGATACGCGCTCCTTTCAGGGCTATCGGCGCAGCCAGGCCCGCGGCGTCGGTACTCGCAACATGATTGTCCTGTTGGGTACGACCTCACGCACGGGGAGCTATGTCAAGCAGCTTGCAACCCGTTTGCAGGGCGATCTGAAGAACTACCCTCAAGTGGATGGAATTGTCCCCGTGGCGCATACGGAGGGGGGCATTGATCAACCGAATAATCTGGCGCTATTGCTGCGCACGTTGGCCGGATTTATCGTTAATCCCAACGTGGGTGCAGTCTTGATAGTAGATTATGGTGTAGAATCTGTGACCAATCAGATGGTGGAAGCGTACTTACGCGAACACAATTATCCATTAGATGAAGTGATGCATCGGTTCCTGTCACTAAAAGGCGGCTTTCAAGATAATTTAAACGCTGGGGAAGATATTGTGCGTGAATGGTTGCCAACTGTCAGTGCCATGGAACGTACCCCTGAATCCATTAGCCACCTAAAGATTGGACTGCAATGTGGTGGCTCCGACGCCTTTTCCGGCATTTCCGCAAATCCGCTGCTGGGCTGGATTGCACAGGAATTGGTGCGCTACGGTGGCGCTGCTAGCTTAGCTGAAACCGATGAATTAATTGGCGCTGAGCCTTATGTCCTGCAGAAGGTGCGCGATGTGGAAACCGCCCGCAAATTTTTAAAGCTTGTAGAACAATTCAGGGAGCGTACTTCTTGGCATGGCGCTAACGCCGAAGGAAATCCGTCAGGCGGCAATAAATATCGCGGCCTTTATAACATTTACCTCAAGTCCATTGGCGCTGCCCGCAAGAAAGACCCGGACACCCGCCTCGATTATGCTATTGAGTACGGCGAGATCATGAGTGAACCCGGCTTTTACTTTATGGATAGCCCCGGAAACGACCTCGAAAGTATTGCCGGACAGGTGGCTTCAGGCTGTAATCTGATTTACTTTACGACAGGCAACGGTTCGGTTACTAACTTTCCATTCGTACCGACAGTCAAGGTGGTGACAACGACGCCGCGCTTCCAACTGCTGTCCAATGATATGGATATCAACGCCGGTGTATACTTGGAAGGCGTATCCATGGATGAGCTGGGCAAGCAAGCCTTCGAGCTTTCGATACAAGTGGCCTCAGGTCAGCGCAGTGCGGGTGAAAAAGCGGGCCATTCGCAGGTGCAAATCTGGAGAAATTGGCGGCAAACCGATACAAGCCAACTGAATACATTGCTGAATGCGCCTCTGCCGACAGGGAAGCCTATTGCGGTTCGAACGGACGCAGCCGCGGCTGCCAACCCCGTCAGTTTTACGTTTACTCGTCACGGAGACCATCGGGCCAGTGACAGAATCGGCTTAATCCTGCCCACAAGTCTATGTGCCGGTCAGGTGGCGAATATGATTGCATTGCGACTGAATAACCAGAGATTAGGTCAACCCGGACATCTCTCGCGTTTTGTAGCCTTGGCTCACACGGAAGGATGCGGGAATTCGGGTGGTCAACCCGAGCAGTTGTATGCCCGAACAATGATTGGTTATGTTACCCATCCGCTAGTCAAGCATTGTCTGCTGCTGGAACATGGCTGTGAGAAAACCCACAATGACTTTATGCGTCACGAGATGGAGGAGATGGGGGTTGATCCGGGTCGTCTTGGTTTTGCTAGTATTCAACTTGACGGCGGGATTAATAAGGTAACTCAGAAGGTGGAGGCGTGGTTTGCTGATCAATTGTCTGCAACTGGGTCAATTACGAAAGAGACTGTCGGTCTAGAAGCATTGCGTGTTGGGATTCTAAGTGATGGTTCCGTTACTGACGCTGCTAGTGAACAACTGGCGATGTTGACAAAAATGATTGTCGGTGCAGGCGGTATGGTGATTGTTCCCGAGAACAGCGGGTTGCTTTCCACGCCTGCTTACAGCGAGGATGTATTGACTACATCCAATGTCAAACCTTCATTGGCCTATGGGGAACAAGCCCGCCACACCGGCTTCCACATCATGGAAACACCAACCGAGCATTGGGTAGAGACGGTCACGGGCTTAGCAGCAACGGGAGTAGAGTTGATTATAGCGCTGGTCCATCGTCGCCCTATGCAGACGCATCCGTTCGTGCCAATGCTGCAAATGGCATCGGACCCGTCTATGCAGCAAACCTATGCTAATGACTTGGATCTGTTACTCACCGGAAATCCCGCTGCTTGGACCGATCAGATTCTAGAGAGTTGTAAGCAAGTCATTGAGCATAGCTATACTCCACGGCTCTATCAACAAGGTAACGTTGATTTTCAATTAACACGCGGATTTCTAGGCGTTTCGTTGTGATCGGGACGTAAGCTGAGGATGACTCTGGTTTCAGATGAAAGTCAGCTTTGCTGAAGTCCTCATTGTAGGATGCAAGAGTAAAATACTTCATATGTGAATCGAAATAAACTGTAAAGGGGCCCCAAAAGTAGATAATCTCGATTGAGAGGCAGCTCGGTACTGAGTTTTTTGATTTCAATAGGAAAAGGAGTGAGCAGGAGGGATTATTTCTGCTCACTCCTTATTTATGTTTAGATTGACTGTAACAAGCCATGAAGCAGAAAACGAAATCCCCGGTTGTTTTTTCGGCCCTTCATCAATCATTCGGAAGCTATTAAATATATACAAGATATAGTGAACCTAAATATTAGATCTACATAATATGTAATTAAATCAACTCGCCTATTGGTACTTTATTGCTCGAATTTTCCTATATACCCAATTTTATTGGTGCAAAAAAACAGGGTAAGAGCATGTATGAATTACAAGTCTATTACGTTCTACCATTTAAAAAGCTAGTGTAAAACTTTTGAAAAAACCTATCCTAAACCAAGAAAACATGCCTAAGCGAACGGAATGCGAACGACAAAAAACCAGTAAAATCAAAGCTTCAGCCGACTATAACAGTCTCTATAAAACTCACTTTTTGACTCGCATACGGTGTATGTGGAAACGGTAGCTTTGTTGATATATATGGGTTTGAGTGACTGTAGTGGGGATTTGGGGACTCGGAGTGATTCGCGTCCCCATGTTAATCGTGATTGAGGTTTGCTGGGTACATTTCCATCCGATGGAGGTCGATGACCATGTTGCCGCTTTTAAGGATATCCAGACCGATGAGTCCGTTAATGTGATTAATATTCTCGTGAAAATCGCCAAAATCAACATGGGTATTATCCTTAATGAAATTGCCTAACTGGACTTGATCGACAAGCTTTCTAAATGAATATTCATCCTTTTCCCAGGCTCCATCACAATCATTCCGCTGCTGGATCCCAAGCCCTCAATTTTGCCACATTTGTCTCGTGCCGATGATGACAAGTCCAATCCATCTCCCAATCAAAATCCCTTGCCCCTCAGCTCAAACTTAAATTGCTCTTGGGGAATGGGGGGATGAATGGCTGAAAGCCTTGTAGGGCATGGGATTTCGGCGATGGGAGCGGGTGAGGTGGGGAGTTGAGAACTTATTTGCATTGGGACATGGGGACAAATTCAATAAATCTTCTAAAGTAATCAAGCTTTCTTGGTGTGCCCTATACATAGGGGGTCTAACCTTCTCTCAAGTGTGTGGTAGCGGTGCTAAACACTTCGGGATTGGGGAGGTACTCCTTATTTCTTGCCTTAATGATTTAAGCCCAGCAAGGGTTTGGAATTATGAAATTGATTCAAATATAAATAATTTTACTTTTTTCCACTTTGCATAAAAGCTAGAATCTGATAGAATATAAAGAAATACGATAGATTTAGTAAGAATTAAAAGGAGGCACCTTTCCATGCAAAAACTGATGCTTGATTCCATACACGAAATGACGCATCTGGATCAACTCGAGGCTGAAGCGGTTTATATTATACGAGAAGTAGCGGCGGAGTGTGAAAATCCCGTGATGCTGTATTCGATCGGGAAGGATAGTTCCGTGATGCTGCATTTGGCTCTGAAAGCTTTTTATCCCGAGAAGCCGCCATTTTCTTTCATGCATATTGATACGACGTGGAAGTTCAAAGAAATGATCGAATTCCGTGATCGCAAAGCGAAAGAATTCGGAATCAACATGATTGTTCACTCGAATCAGGAAGGTATTAAACAAGGGATCAACCCAATCGATCATGGTTCCGCGTATACCGATATTATGAAAACCCAAGCATTAAAAGAGGGATTGGACAAATACGGATTTACGGCTGCGTTCGGCGGTGGAAGACGTGACGAGGAAAAGTCGCGTGCGAAAGAGAGGATTTTTTCATTCCGCAATAAGAATCATGCGTGGGATCCGAAAAACCAACGGCCGGAAATGTGGAAGCTTTTCAACACAAGAATTAATAAAGGTGAAAGTATTCGCGTCTTCCCAATATCCAATTGGACAGAAAAAGATATCTGGCAATACATTCGAAGAGAAAACATTGATATTGTGCCTCTTTATTTTGCAAAAGAAAGACCCGTCGTCAATCGCGATGGACATATGGTCATGGTGGATGATGATCGGTTGAAGCTCGAACCTAATGAGAAGGTTGAAATGAAGAAGATGCGGTTTCGCACATTAGGCTGTTATCCGCTTACTGGCGGCGCCGAGTCGGAGGCGGATACGCTAGATGCCATTATCGAAGAAACGCTTGGTGCGGTTTCATCCGAACGGACAACTCGGGTTATTGACCAAGAGGCGGCTGGAAGCATGGAAAGACGTAAACGGGAGGGCTATTTTTAATATGAAAAGTTTGCTTAAATTTATTACATGCGGAAGTGTAGACGACGGAAAATCTACCCTGATTGGACATATGCTTTATGAGGCAAAGCTTTTGTTCGCCGACCAAGAAAAAGCATTAGAGCTGGATAGCAGACTCGGCAGTCGCGGCGGAAAAATTGACTATTCCTTGCTTCTTGATGGATTGATGGCCGAGCGTGAACAAGGGATCACGATTGATGTGGCTTATCGGTATTTTACGACGGATCACCGTTCATTCATTGTAGCGGACACACCAGGACATGAAGAATATACACGTAACATGGCAGTAGGCGCTTCCTTTGCGGAATTGGCCATCATTCTTGTGGACGCAACCAAAGGGGTCATTACCCAAACCAAACGCCATACCCGGATTTGCGCACTCATGGGGATTAAACATCTTGTATTAGCTGTAAACAAAATGGATTTAGTTCATTTTGATCAAAAGATATTTGATGATATCCAAGAAGATTTCTCCCGAACGGCCGCTGAATTTCATTTTCAAAGCATACAGGTTATCCCTGTTTCTGCCACAGAAGGGGATAACATTACCAAACAGTCACAACATACTCCTTGGTATGCCGGTCTTCCTTTGTTGTCATATTTAGAAAATGTGGATGTTCTTGATGCCAGCAATACGAAGCATTTTATGATGCCCATTCAGCGTGTATGTCGACCGGACCATACGTTTCGCGGTTTTCAAGGCCAGATTGAGGCTGGGAGCATCGCAGTTGGCGATGAGTTAACGACTCTACCTAGTCATGAGAAGGCGAAAGTCAAACGCATCTTAGTGACAGATCAAGATAGGGACCTAGCCTATGCGGGACAACCCGTAACCATTCAATTGGACCGTGAAGTCGACGTTTCGCGGGGCTGTGTATTTACGAAAGACAATCAAATCCAAGAGGCTGATAGCTTCGCCGCCACGATTCTTTGGATGGATGATTCTGTACTGACTCCCGGTAAAAATTATTTGGTCAAAGTAGGAACGAAAGTCCTGCCCGGTACCGTGACGGCAATTAAGCATAAAATCGATATTAATACTGGCAATACGGTTCCAACCGATCATATTGTCAAAAATGAAGTGGCACAATGTGAATTTGCTTTATCGGACAACATCGTTTTTGATTCCTTTGAACAAAATAAAAGCATTGGCGGATTTATTCTGATCGATCGTGTAACCAATATGACATCTGCTTGCGGAGTCATTGACGAAGCCCTTCAAGGATCCGACAGTTTGGTAGGGCTAGATACGGAAATCAACAGAGATGTTCGTGCTCAGCAAAAAGGTCAAAATCCATTAACCCTCTGGTTCACCGGTACGGTTCCGGATAACTCAACGCTTGCGAAGGAAGTCGAAAAACGTTTGGTATCGACAGGCCACCATACCATGTTACTGGGGAATGGCCAGGGAGAATCGTTGCAGCGATTAGCAGAAGTGGCAAAATTGATGAACGATGCGGGACTTATTGCATTGGTATCGAATGATTCCCCGAGCGAAAACGACCGAGAAACCGCGCGAGACATCATTGGCAAAGAATATATTGAAGTTTATGTAAATAGACCGCTTGCAGGCAGTTCGAGCACAAATGATACACCTGGAAACCCGGAAATCGAAATCGATACAAGCAGGTATTCAATCGAAGAAGCTGCAAATCATGTAGTGAAACGAATTATCAGATATTTAATCAATGAGAGTAGTCGTGGGCAATTCCTTAATTTCTAATGCGAACATAACCCGTTTTTGATAGCGCAATCGAGCAAGAAGTGAAAGCCTCCCGTACACATGCTTAGAAAAATCGATTCAACGAAATAGTCCTTGAAACATAGTATCCCTACATCATCGTGAATAGTGATGTAGGGATTTTTTTGTGTCCGCGGCAGGGGGCACTCCTAAATTACTTCACACAGGTATAGTGCGTGCTGCGGCAAAGCCACGGGTAAAATGATGACACTGGCATTTTAGCTATTTAGAGGTTTAGTTTCAATCCATGCAACCTTGAGATCTCTTTTTTTGAAAAACCACCTATTATTAATTTTTATGAAATCATCGCTATACCTTATAGCTGCTACCATTAATTTTTTGTCACCGCCATCCATTGTTAAATGATGAGCAAAACAATATGTGGTCCCAATTGCTGTATCACCAGATAAGGTTATCTTACTTTGGCCATTAAAATGCATCGTGGAGACATACGTAGTTAAGCTATCAAAAACAGGCGCTAAATCCGTCCTGCTATAAACGATTTGGGTTGGTTCTGTTTGACGTTCATCCATAAATACTCTAAAAACAGTATCTTCAGTAAATAGTGCCATTTGGCCATCAGCATCCCTCGTGTCTGCACAATATGCATATGCATCAATGAGATCGCGTATCGCAACGCGGTCAGTAACTTCTTCAAGGGATAGTTTTTTCATATTTTCCATTTTTTCCTCACCTTTTTTTCATTTTGTTTGTATGTGTTCCTTCTACATATATTTTGCATCACATCTATCCTCATAGTAACCGAGCCGAGGTATATAAGCTTTGTCGTGCAGCTCATTTTTATTGTCAATTCGGCTCATTTGAACCGACAATATTGGAATCCTTACAAAGTGCCGGAGCATGCAGTATCCATTCCAGTGATTTCCTATTGGATTGCCATGGTGACTTCATGTTATCTTTTACTCAGATAAGGAGTGAGACGAATGGGGTCAGTAATTAGTAAGGCTGTGAAAATGCCTCAGGGTCTAGCCAAAGCCAGTGTTGGCATGCTGAAGATGAAAGGTTTGTCGGTCATGGGGGCATGCGCCTATTCGGATATCAAAACTGGGAGGATGTATCTGCAGGATCATGTTCTGTTAGTTGTTCTGGAAGGGGTCTACATTGTCAGATATGGTGATCAGGAATATACGGTAAGGAAAAACGAAATGGTGCTCTTGCATAAAGGCATCGTCATTGAGTATGAGAAGTATGGGGAAGAGGATTCGAGGCATGTATTGGATTATATGATGTTCTTTCTGAAGGATGAATTGCTTCATGAGTTTATGAGGATATCCAGTTTTCCTTCTTCCAAGCCTGTATCACCCGCTCCAGCTGCCGTTCATTCGGTGAATGTGCGCCTGTTAAGCTATATTGCTTCACTCAAGCCCTATTTTGAAGAGCCGGAGGGCATTCAAGACGAATTAATTAAACTGAAAATGCTGGAGCTTCTATTTGATATTTTGGATGCGGACAAAGGGTTATTGAGCCGAATTCTGCAGCTGAGGCAGCAGCGTCCCACAAGCATTGTAGAGGTGGTGGAGAAGAATCTACTAAATCCCGTATCGCTTCAGGATCTGGCCTATTTATCCGGCAGAAGCTTATCGACTTTCAAACGGGAATTTCGGAGGATCTATAATGAGCCTGCATTTCAATGGATTCGTAACCGTCGGTTAGAGAAGGCAAAGGAGCTATTAACCCATTCCGGAATATCCATAACAGAAGTCTGTTTGGCTACAGGCTTCGAAAACGTCTCGCATTTCTCGAAAGTCTGGAAGAAGAAGTATGGGGTTCCTCCATCGGCAATGAGGAATCGTAACGCTGCCGAAAATTCTATTGTTGAACCTATTCACAGCTATTGTGATTATGAATGTAAGTTGTGTTGACTCTACCTACTCAACACATGTGGAGTGCTGTTTGAGGAATGATTTAATATATGAGATGTCTCGGTGCTCGGATCCTACCTACGATTGGAAGGGTTTTTCTTTTCGAAATGGAATATTAATGCTAGTGTGTAATTTTATTTGAGCGGAGGGGATTATGGGGCAAAGAGCAAATCTAATTATTGTTAGTAATGACACTTACGATTTGTATTATAGTCATTGGTGTGCAAACACTCTGCCAAAAGATTTATTTTGGGGACCACAATATGCCATTAAATTTATCGAAATGCAGACAAAGGTTGATGAGTCGGGGTGGTTGGATGATGTTTGGGCTGAAGGTGGGGCTGTTCTTGATTTAGATAATAAGAAGTTGGTATTCTATGGTGGCGAAGATATACTATTCGACATTCCCCTAAGGAATCTCTTTCTGAGCCTTATGAATAAAACTTGGTATGGTTGGGAAATAGAATGGGCTTACGAAGGTATATTGGATTTAGCATCCTATGTAGGCTACCCCAAAGAAAAGGTGCTAACAGGTCGTGTAGATGATATTAAAGATTTAAGTTTAGCACCTCCTGAAGAGAAAAATTGGGTTAATACAGTGGCAAGTGTAAAATTCTCAGATAATGAAATGCTATTGTTCCCCTTATGTGGGGGGATTGAAGTTTATTTATCTTTTGGTCCTGAAATTGTTAATAAAATTGATAAATCTTATGGTTATACAAGTCATTCTCTAAGTGAATGGACGGAGGATTTTCCTGTCGGTGGCTTCCATATTGACGTTACAGAAAAAAGAGTGGAGTTCTGGCATGCTAATAATATCCCTGAAATATCCAAGCGACTCGTAACTAAATGGTTCGATTGGAAGGTCCTTGAGTATTATTGTGACTATGAATCTCAGGTTAGGAGTACTAGAGGTCTATTACAATTCCACTCCATAGATCGCCAAAGATTACTAACACAGTTGAGGGCTCTACTACTAAAGGAATCTTCAAATCCACTAGATACGTTATCATATATAGTTAAACAAGAAGCAGGCGCAGGAAGAACAGTAGAGATAAATCCATACGCATTGAGATATGACAGATATGATTTACCTAGGAGTGTAAGAGAAGAAATACTAGAATATGCTGTAGATAACCTATAAATTTATTATTATTGCTCTAACGGATCTAAACAGCCATTAAAAGTATCTGAGGCGGTGTAAATATTGAAACTAACAGTTGTAACTGAGGATTTCTTACTGTCTACTTCTTCTTGGCATGAGAGTCTGTAACATGAAATTCCCACCCCTCGGGGGAAAGGTCTGTAAAGAGTCTGCACAAAATTATTGACAGACACTAATACACGATAATTTTATAAAGCTGAATGATTTACTTTCTTCTTCATCTGTATATCATATTGTCGAAGCAAGTGAAGGCTTCCCTTTAAATATTCAAACTCTTCCTCAGTAAGCTCTTCCTTCGACCCATCCAAATTTGTAATATAGGCAGACTCATTAGTAGCTTCAGTGGAGCACCATTCCCTTCCAAGAAGGTTGTCCAAACTCACCCCAAAAAAATCTGCCAAAGCAATAAGCGTATTAAAATCTGGTTCTCGGGTGCCTTGTTCGTAATTAGCGATCTGCCCTCGGGAAAGTTTCATCCGTGCTGCAAGCTCATATTGGCTAATCCCTAATTTGTTTCTCAGTTCTGCTAATCGTTTACCGAACAATGATAATCACCTCTCATCCATTATAAGGAACAGGAATCTGTTGGTACTATAATGGACACGATAAGTTTCTTTTATGCTTGACGTATGGAGGGTAAGGAGATATATTAGATAATAAAGACACGATTTGTTTCTGATATTAGTGAATGATTTGACCGCTATTGATTAATGGGCAAAAGATGCGTATTCATTCAACTTAAATAGACACGTAAAGTTTCTAGTTCCAATGCATAGATTGGGGGAGAGTGCCATGCAAGACAATCTTATTAAATATGATCAATTTCTAGCAGAGGAAAATGTCCTCATTCAAAGAATCGGAGTATGCAAGGAGTTTATTGAAGTTCTTTTAAAATATATCTCAGGTAAATCAGATTCTATCCATATACTAACAGCAGAGGACATCGTTAATGCGGTTCATGCTATGAGTCAGGATTTAGATACAGAGTTACTTCATGTCAGGCTAGAGAAAAGTTTATTGGAAAATAAGATTAAAAATTTAGAAGCTAATTGTGACTAATCTCTCTTAAGAAACGTCTTTTGGGTCATTCGAGTTGTAGGAACGACGAGAATAACCTTTTTTTCGAATGCTGGATGGTGCCGGACGGTACGAGGCGTATTGTTTCCGTTACTATTCCACCCTGAAAACTTTTCCTTTAGGTACAAACGGCAAGTGCTGGCCTTTGGGAATAAGGAAAGCGTGCTCCCGACGGATGCTTACTCTGTCACAGAAGCCGTCCGTAATAATCAATAACGGTCCGTTCTTTGGGAAATCCTCCTCATGCTCCAAGAAATCAATGCCAGGCTGCAGGATTGTGCCTCCTCTGCCTTTGACGGATACCCTGTCTGCTATCACTTCCGGTGCGAGATACCCTTGATCATAAACGGCCGCATCACAGAAAACTACTCGTACCAACGGGACATCCCGTGACATACTATAGCTCGCAATAGCCCCCAGAGCTTTCCCCAGCAGCTTTGTATCCATGGAACCTGAGGTGTCCAACACAACACCGAAGGTGCGACCATCCTCGTCACCTGCATCCTGTACCCATCGAGGTCTTGGAATATCGGGAGTAGAAGATTGTCTACGGCTGATCCTGGAATAGTTCCGAACCTTTTCTACCGGGGAGAAGTAATGATCGAACCATTTCGCAAGTTCCACATCCCACAAGATTGGCGGCTGAGAAAGAGCCCGGATTTCTTCAACAAAGCCTGCAGGAAGCAGGCCACGGTTCTGCTCATAATGATAATCAAGACCCTGGCTTAAACAGTTTCGATAAAATTCATCGAGTGTAAGTCCATCGTTCCGGTTCCACCAATCTGGTACACGTGGGGTCAATATATCTCCCAGACCGACTCCCCGGAATGTAGCTACTTTACGAAAGAGCCTTATATCGTTGACGATACGGTCATAGATTGATTCAGCTGACAATCCCTTTAGATCCGGATCATGGAGCCCTCCGATCCTGGGGAATGTTCCCAGTCCCATTTCCATTAACCACTGATTGATGACATAATCACAAGCTACATTCCATAAATAAGGGTCTCGTCCATCGGCACGGGCATGATGCCTCAATCCCACATGCAGAAATTCATGAGCGAGCACGAATCGGCACTCTTGCTCGTCAAGGCCTGCAGCTGGATTAACGTAGATCTCTTTTGCCTCAGCATTAACAGCAGCTACAGAGATGGATAATCTTGTGCAAAGAATAGGATCCTCAATAATTTTGAAGTCGGCCGCCATGGCTCCCATGAGAGGGTAGCTGCTGATAAACCAATTGCGAGCTTTCAAGACAGGTGTCAGAACTTCCTTGTTAGCCCCCAAGTAATCCTCGTATCCCGCCGTGACATTGACAGCGCTGGTTACAGCCATTATTAGTCCCTTACCCAAACAGTCCTGCCAATTTACATCTTTATTGTTCCAGTAGGAGGGGCCGGTTGTTCGGGAATTCATGATCATATCCTGAAATCCGTGCCCGACTGACCCAAAGTTGTGGAAGGAAGGATGGAATCCCCTTTCTACAAAACTGTAGTACAGTTCCTCCTCACTTTTCGCTGGAATATCCACTCGCCCATCCATACCTGCAGGCGGCTGCCCAAGCTTCATGTCATAAAGAAACTTCGCGATAAAACAATCGCATGCCGCATTCCACAGATCCTGCCGCTCCATAACTCGGAAATGTCCGAATCCAAGATGAAGCAAGGCATGAGCAAGAATATACAACCATTCCTCGGGCAAACCTCTTCGTTTGGGATGAACATGAATATGGCCGTTACTTGTTGTGACGGCCCATCCATTTTCCGGACAGAGATTCCCTTCTTGACGTATAAATCGTGAATGGGATGCGAGGGGGGCGAACATTGGGTGTTGACTGATGAAATGCAGCCCCTCCATATAGGATTTTGTAGCAGGATCCAACTCTCGGGATTTTTGTTTGGCCATAATCAAGCTTCCTTCTTCTGTACTAATCTCGGTAGATCACGGACAATCTCAACGAGGATCCAATCGGGAAGACTTTCACCGGTTTCACTCTTTGCAACGGATAGTTGGGCAATTTCGAGACTGATCGTGCTTAGACTTTTAATTAGAGCTTTGGCACGGTGGGCGAGCTTCTTATGGTGCTCGGTCAGAATGTCTTTAGATCCCGGTAATTCTTTAATTAGGTATGCACGGAAGGATTGTGCCATGAAGTATAATATATCCCGATCCTCCGGTTGATGAGGCCAGCCGGTTTCTCCTTCCAGAATCGCATTCAGTTTATATTTGTTGTTCGTTTGCTTGTAGAAGGCCTTGAATTGACCAGCATGATGGGGTGATAAACAACCTGTTGCCAGAATATCCAACATTTCAGGTTGCAGTCGGTCACCATATTCCTTTAATGCATCGCTTAACATGTGCCAGGACCTAGGGGTAGAGAAGGGTTCTTCGTGTTTCGGAGGCTGAACCCACAAATGATCCGGGCGGGTCTCAATATAATTGATCACTAGAGGGTGGATATCATTCTCGTATGCCCACTCTAACCATTCTCGGTGGGAAACTCTTAATTGGACATGAAACATTCGGTTGATAAGTGCTGATGACATTGGCTTCACTATGGCACTGTCCTGAGCGCGGTTCCCCGCACCTATCACGACGGAGCCCTCTGGTAGTATGTATTCCCCAATACGCTTTTCCAGTATCAGGCTGTAGAATGCTTTCTGAACTTCATGAGTACAAGCGTTCAGTTCATCCAAAAACAAGCAGTATGGTTCATTTCGGGCGATCATGCTGGGAGGACAAAATCGACTTTTTCCTTCTACAATCTGTGGGACCCCAATTAAGTCCTCTGGTGCCAGTTGGCTACCCAATAGCGAGACACAAGGCAACCCCACCATATCAGCAAATTGTTGAACTAGTGACGACTTCCCGATTCCTGGTGGTCCCCAAATAAAAATCGGACGTACTACGGCTATGTTCAATAAAAGATCCATTATTTGTTTTGACGAAACAGAGGCAGATATATTCATTATTGATTCCTTCCATAAATTAACGTTAAAGTAATAGTACCACAAGATGATAAAGAGTCTGATAATAAAGTTTAGTTATAACGTATGATTCATATCTCCGATTTCGTAATACTTTCACCCTGTTCGTTTGCATATAAGTAAGCGAAAATAGGATCAGAGGCAGACGCCTAAAGGTAAGCATGACTAAGATCATCGAGCCGCATGGATGGGTTACTTCTTCGATGATCTCACCACAATAATTAACATAGCGGGGGTCCGGTAAAGGTTATCCCGCGAGGTTCCCAATTTGTAGTTTAGGAGTAGATTGATATGGCGATAGTCCAAGTCAGATCCACGAATCCGCAGTTCTCGTTTTGATCAAGAAGAATCCAAACTCCGGCATGATGCTTCGCTCGATCCGCAAGGGAATGGCGTACGGATGGTATGCCGATCAGCAGACTTTTAATGTTTATTTTAAAGATGCGGATAATGATATCTCCTATAAGCAGCATGAGCAGGAAAACTTCGAATATCTGAATGTATCGAGGTACAATACGCCCTTATTTTCGTTGAATGCGATTAACGAATTTTTCTCCTCTCCGCTTAAGGCACAGGATGAACGCGACGTGGAGGGCTACGAGCATACATTTTTCATCAATATGATACATATCGAACTGGTCAGGTATATTGAGTTTTTTGAGAAGCATTTGAAGGATTTCTCTTTCGAAATCACCCATCATGCCCATAAAAGCTATTCGCTTACCGTTACGACAACGAAAAGCTTGTATCAGCTGCTCATTTCGTAAGTGTGTTGGCCCTATTCCTCTCGATGTTCGGCAACGAATATATCGATATCTCGGAAAGTATCCTGGATAAGTACATCAAGAGCATGAACGTGATCGATGCGCCGTTCTATATTCGCAGCCTGTTTGTACGGAACTTCTTGTCTTCCAGAGATCGGTTTCAGAAATACAAGGCGGAGCTTGAGAAAACGGATCGATATGACATTCAGTTCGCTTACGGAGGTACGGGTCTACAACGGAGAAATTATATCGGTAGTGCGCTGGCTTTTGATAAGTCGATCTTGGATGTGGGTTGCGGAGAGGGATTCTATGCGCTCCCATTTGCCGGGAAAATTGAGGGCAGTTATTATGCGATTGATATCAATGAGGAGCTGCTAGAGAAGGTAAAGCGTAAAGCGGAGGTAAAAGAGATCGACAACATCGTCACATTCGGTTCGATCGATCAGTTCCTGGACAGCTACAACGGGGAGCAGGTCGATGTAATTCTTACAGAGGTTATTGAACATATGAGTCATGATGAAGCCAAGCAACTGATCCAACAAATTTGCTCGCATATTGATTTCGATAATTTTATCATTACGACGCCCAACGCTGATTTTAACCGCTACTACGAGTTGAGCGATTTCCGACATGACGACCATAAGTGGGAGATGGGTGAAGAACCTTTTCAACAGTGGATGCGTGATGTGATTAAGGAAACGAATCTTCATGCAGAATTTGTAGCTGTCGGAGACGGCGTCAACCATATCAAGACTACACAGGGCGTTATTCTGAAGAAGAGGGGGGCCTGACCCTTGAACATCCAAACGAAGGTTCACACGGTTTTCATGCTGATCGGGTCTACGGAATGCGGCAAAACCACGTTTGCCAAGGAAGTGCTGATTCCCGGAGTGCGTTTTGAGGATGCTAGTCGGAATATCAGGGCCAACGTTCAATATTTGTCCTCCGACCAGATCCGCCAAGAGATACTTGGATATGAATACGACAAGTATGATCAGGTGATGCTCGAGGCCAGCGAGCAAACTTTTCATTTATTGTTTGAAAGGCTGAAGGTGGCGACATCTTTTCCGGTCAATGCAGAGTTTGTAGTCGTCGATACAACCGGGCTGTCCGAGGATTTTCGGGCAAAGGTGAAGGAGATTACGTTTCAGAGCAACTACAACCTTGAGGTCATTGTGTTCGATTATCGAAAGCGGGACGATTACTATGCGTCGGACCGATCAAAGAAACTGATCACGTACCACATTAACCGGCTAAAAAAGGACGTCCTTGGCTCGCTAGCCCGTGAGGGTTACGGCAAGATTCATAAAGTGCGTGCAAAAGACTTTTATCTGGCCGAAGAAGGAAGGGCAAATCCTGAATATAACATCGTCATCGAGGATTTGGATGCTTACGTATTTACCATTCTTCCTCAAGATCAGCAGTACATCGTCATTGGCGATGTCCACGAATGTGTGGAAGATTTGAAGGGGCTGCTGCTTGATCATGGTTATAAGATCGAGATGGGTAAACTGATTTGCAATGATAAGCTGAAGCAAACCAAGCTGGTTCTGGTTGGGGACTGGATTGATAAAGGTAAACAAACGAAGGACATCATTCAGTTTCTGTACGATAATCGAGAGCACTTTTACCTCGTACTTGGGAACCACGAGAACTTCGTTGACAAGTATATGAAAGGTGAAATTAACGGTGTCGACCAAGAGCTGCTTCATGCTTATTTTGACTCAACGCAGGTATTATTGAACGATCCAGAGCTGCTGGAGAAATTTCAGCATTTGGTATCGATTTCGAAGCCATTCTATAGGTATGTGGGGGCCAACGGACCGTCCTTTTATGTCACTCATGCCCCGTGCCGGAATAAGTACATCGGTAAGCTGGATACAAATTCCGTCCGGCATCAAAGGAATTTTCGAATCGACCGGGAAGCGCCGCTAGAGGGGCAGCTTGCTTTTCTGCAGGAGGAAGCGGTCAAAAATCATCCTTACCACGTGTTTGGGCACGTCGCAGCCAAGCAGTCTTTCCGGATCGGCAATAAAATCCACATCGACACCGGCAGTGTACACGGCAACCTGCTAACTTCCGTCAGCATTTCATATAAACCGTTTATGAAGTCCCGGAAGTCCCATCAAGCGGTGATTGCTGAGGAATTGCAAACTCTATTCAAGAATGTGCGAAAGGTATCTATTCGAGACCTTGGGGAAGATGACATTCGCAGACTTCGCTATTGCTCGCGAAACAAAATCAACTTCATTTCAGGCACTATGTCTCCAGCGGATAAGAACGAGCAGACGAATGAACTTGAGTCTTTGAAACGGGGTCTCGATTATTTCAGAGAACACGGCACCCAGCAAGTTGTCCTGCAACCCAAATATATGGGTTCGAGATGCAATATTTATTTACATAAAGATCTGGAGCAATGCTTTGCTGTGAGCCGTAACGGCTACAAGATCAATCATGTCGATTTAACGGAGATTTACGGCAAGCTACTGCTCAAGTTCGGCGGCTATATGCAGGAGCAGAAGATTGTGATGCTGATTTTGGATGGTGAGCTTCTCCCGTGGAAGTCGCTGGGTGAAGGGCTTATCGAAAGACAGTTCAAGCCCATTGAGAGGGCGCTGGAGACAGAGCTTACGTTCCTGAAGCAAAACGGTTTTGAAGAAGCATATAATAAGCTCATTGCCGAATATGAGGCGAGTGGGTTTGAAAAAGACCAGCATCATACCACTAAAGCCGCTTTAAGCGACAAGTATGGCTCAAGTGTGTACCAAAACTATAAGTACGTCCATGATATTTGGGAAACCTATGTCCCTTTATCCGAACATATGGAGGCCTATCAAACGTACAAGAGGCAGTTGGAGCTGTACGCGGAAGACGAGGTCATGGAGTATAAACCGTTTGCCGTTCTAAAAATCGTATATGAAGACGGGAAGGACCAAGTCCCGGAATGGAAGACCTCCGAAATGTACGGCTTTCTGTCGGAAGACGAGGCACTCACGCTTGATCTATCTGAGCCGGAGTACATGAAGAAAGCCGACAGTTACTTCTCCAAACTTACGATGGAGAACCATATGGAGGGAATCGTGATCAAACCGGAGATGTGGAACGGAAAGACGGTACCTTATATGAAGGTGCGAAATCCCGAATATTTGTCCATCATTTACGGGTATGATTACAAGTTTCCGCATAAATACCGCAAGCTGCTCAAGCAAAAGAATGTTAATAAAAAGCTTCGTACCTCGCTTAATGAGTACCAGCTTGGAATGCAAATGCTGGCGGTGTCATTTGATGATATTGCGCCTGAGCATGAGGCCTATCAAGAGATCGCGGCCAATCTGCTGTTTGAGGTGTCGCAGGAGCGGGAGATCGATCCACGTCTATAACATTAGGTAGGGTGTCTGAATCTTGTAATCTGTCATTCGTGATCTTTATATGAAAAAGCTCAAGCACCGGGCTTCCCAAGCCGACGTTTGAGCTTATTTAATAATTGATCCCGCGGCCAACGTCCGAGCCTTATTACAATTATCTGCCAAATTCGAGTTATACATGGTATAATTTTGCTATTCACAAAATAGATAGTGAAACGATATACATATGGCATCAATAACAAAGGGAACAGGCTAAAAAGTAATTGTGAAACTGTGTAGAAGGTAGTGAACTATATAGATACCTCGAGAAATTATAAAATTTATTTGCAAGGCTCAATTTTTATTGCATTAATCCAGATTTTTGAAGGTGTTTTAATACTTGCTTCTTTAGATAATGCGAATAGAATGAGTAATATATTTTCATTAATTGAATTCATTTGGGTTCCAGTCAGCATCGTAATGTTCATTCAGAATCGTAAGAAGCGTCTTAGAATACTCTCTCCAATTTCTTTTGTCATATATAATTTTTTGGGATGGATTACTGGAATAATAATGTACATACTTGATTCCAATGTTAACGTGTACGAATTTAAGTGGATATTCTTGTGTGGTGTACTATTCGGATTATATTACCTCTTTTTAAATATTAAATTAACAAGAACCATAAATGAAAAGTAAGTTAATATTTTATAAATGACTCAAATTGAAGAAGTCGGTACGTTCACTATGGAAAGAATCAATGTGCATATCCTGTCAGAAGAAAGAATTTAATAATTGCCTGTGAGCTTGGACAAGTAAGCAAACAAATGAAGACACCATTTAGTTGTTATGGGAAAAGTGTCTATCGGATTTAAAGGTGACCGGACTGGTAACATAAGAGTTCAGACACCCATCTGGGATGAACTAATAGCCACACGATCCTTAGTAGGTATGATTATTGATTGGTTTTTTCAGAGAAGGAAGGGTTTGTATAAGTGAACTGGAAGGGTGAATTGCTCTGAGAAGACTGATACTTATCATATATCTGCTAGTTAATTTAATAATAGGTGCAGGATTATTAATTTCCACGCCTATGATATTAGTTTGGGGAATTGGATTAATACCAACTATTATTTTATTGATAATTTATTTTGTTTTTAATTATTTTGTTATTAGAAGGCAAGAGAAAGTAAAAAGATATTGGATAATATCAATAATTATTGTGTTTGGGTATTGGATCGTATTTCTCTCTTATTTTTCATACAATTCTATACATAACAACGTAATGGCAAATTCCCTAGAACCAAATTTCAAATTTATAAGCAACGATAACAATTATTATTTTACTATTAGATCAAAGAAACAAATTGTTTCTAAGAACGATATTGATTATTTAATTAATAAATTAGGTTCTAATAAAAATATGAATTTGAAACTGTTATTAGATGAAGAAAATGATGGTATGAACCTGTTTTTCAAAGGTAAAGAAATGAAGAGCTGTGGAAATATCCATAATATTGATTACTGCATAAAGTTAGATGAGAGCGGCGATTTTATTTGCACTTCTTTAGCTGGGGGAACAACCAATGTTTGTAGAGAGTATAGTCGAGGAACTGATCAGGCGATAATTAATGATTTTAGAGAAATATTTGATAAAACTAGAATTCTGAAGGAATCTATATCACTAAGTATTGGATCACAGATGGTGGATTCCAGATCTAGCGAAGAGTTTAATTATATACAAATTTGGAACAATTCAAAAATAGAAACAGATGATATAGAAGCTGTATTTCAACTACTTCCTAAAAAAAAGAACCCATATTTATTTTCAGTTAACGAGGGATTAGAGCCGAATGTAAATAAAAATCGAAATCAGTACTATTTTATTTGTGATTTGTTAGGGAACAAGACAATAGTTTCAAATGAAGACATACATTTTTTCAATTATAAAAAATAGTTTGACCTTCTATTAGACTAATCCGAAATTTTCTCTAAATATTTAACGATATTGAAGATATTTACAATTTACTTGGCACATGCCCTTTAATCAACGCATACTGCAATTAATCTATTTTGAAGTTAATGTGTGATTTAACATGCTAAATCAGCGAAATAAATATTAAGTTACACCCAAGGACTTAAGAATTAGAAACCCCTCATTCCTTTTGCGGAATAGAGGGGCTGTCTTACATGCTTGGAAAATGAATGTATTATGATTTTTGTGCGAAAAACCAAACGCCGAGCTTTACTGAAGTCTTTAGGGAGTATTTGATCCCGTTCTTATTGACGGAGGAGTTCAAATCAGATACATTCTCACCTTCGAGACCAAGATCTGTGATAATAGCCGAAATTTCTGATACCTCTAATTTGGGATTTGTGGCTGCAATCAGGGAAACAATCGATAATATGATATCAGTTCCAGATGCATCCGTTTTTCCATCCCCTACCCCGGCTATGAAAACTTCGCGCACACTCCCATCTTTTTGATTGATAGCTCCGTTTAATATCAGATTATTAGTAAATTTCACTTGAAAATTATCCGGAGCCTGAACCCCGAGATCAATCTTGTTAATTTGGTGTGAAAACCCAATTTCTTTTGCGAATGCATTAAACGCTTGTTTGAAATGTTCGATGCTGGGACTAACAGAACTAATTTTCCCCTCTTGTGCGAGCATTTTAGAAACTGTTTCATAATCTTTGAAATTTTTAGCAGCTTTAGCTTTAGCTGCCTGTGGTGATCCGCCTTCAAATTGGAATAAAATTTCATTTATATCTTTTGCACCGGATAAAGCCACCCCTCTTTGAGTGAGTGGAAATCTGACTGCTCCCAGGAATTGTCCGGAAGTAGAAGAGGCATTTGTATTTGTGTCATGAAAGTATAGCCAGACGAATTCGAAACCTTTCGAATCCTTTCGTATATTTTCATAAATTTGATAGAATTCAGCTTCGGTAGCGGCATCAGTCATAACTCTGACACCTCTGCCCGGTCCCTTCTTACTTTTATTATCTTCAAAAATTGTATAGGGTACTGCTTTTGGAGTTTCTTTAACGGGAGGCTGATTGGATGCGACGCTTTCAACATTTATCCCAATTGTGTTAGCTGAAGCTTCGGGTGAAGCAGGCGCTGCAATTATAGCCACTATAAAAAATACAAATAACGCTCCTGATATTATAAAGTATTTAGTGTGCAACCCTTTCTTTTGAAAAAGTGCTATTATCGCCCCGAGTAAACAAGCAAGTGATCCCAGGAAACACATGACACTAATAAATGCCCACATGTTAACAACTCCATATACTCTCTCCATCGGTTGAAGAATTTGCTCGAAATCTGTCAAATCCAAATATACCAAATATAGGAACAAAGTGCTAAGCATAATTGTGAGAAATTTCATTACTAATTTTTCATCCAACGCAAAGTCCCTCCAGCAATGGTGGGATTTTTTGCATTAAATTATCTAAAAAATTGTAAACATTGCCTTTTCCAGTGCTTACAACAGATTATTCTTTCACTTTGCTAGGCCTTATCCTTGCTTTGCTCAGAATTGGTTCAGAATAGACATGTTAAACTAACTATACAAAAGAATAAGACAAAATTAGACAGGGGAAAGGGCGGATTGTGTCAAACGTTGTAGGATTTTCGCCTGCTTGAATGCAGTAGGTAAGTTGATAGTTTTGTTTCTATTAACGCTTCTAGCAAGCGTAATACAAGTGAAAGTGAAGGGGAGTATTTAGTGAGAAAACGTTGGAATTCCGGATTGGCCAAAATATTAATTGCTGCTCTGTTGGTTCAGTGTATGCCTCTCTTGCATGGGGGGATTAGCGCGGTTCAAGCAGATGGAACGGTAACGGGACAGACTTACGGCAGTGGAACTAATACCGTGCAGTCGAATACTTACACCGTGGTTACGCCGACGCTGCAGCTGACTACGCTCACAACGACCAGTTCAATAACAGACTATAAATGGGAGAGAGTCACGTCAAATTTACCTCCCGCTGCCAGACAAGCTGCGGCTATGGCTCATGACGAGAAGGCAGGCAATGTGGTCATGTTCGGTGGTCAGGGCAATAGCGGACTGTTTGATGAGACCTGGATTTGGGATGGTAGACAGAAAACTTGGCAAGAATTGACGATTACTTCTTCCAAGCCTCCCAAACGTCAAGGAGCGGTAATGGCCTATGACGCTACTAGCCAAAAAGTGCTTATGTTTGGCGGCGTAGGTCAGTCAGGCTCACTTCTTGGCGATACTTGGCTGTGGAACGGCACAGATGAAAAATGGGAGCAAGTAAGCGGGACAGCTCCTTCAGCCCGTGGAGGAGCTCAGCTCGCCTATGATGGTGAGCAGCTAGTCTTGTTCGGCGGTTATACAGGAAGTGGAAATTCGAAGACGCTGCTTGGCGATACATGGCTGTGGAACGGAACAACCTGGACGCAGGCGCAGCCAGCTCAGTCACCTCCTGCTGCATATAGCGGCCAGATGGCCTACGACGGCAATACGGCGGTGCTGTACGGCGGTAACTCGGGATCGGTGACGAAATCGTATGTAGCCACCAGCGACAATTCGACTCATTCAGTGACCCATGATGACAGTTCTCCGCTGCTGTGGAAGTGGGATCGGGCTGCACAGTCATGGAGTTCGGTGAATGGTCCACATGTTGATTACGGTCGTTGGGGCCATGTCATGGCTTATGACGGACGCCGCGTTGTGCTCTTTAGTGGGGAACGGGACTATGTGCATACGTACGCTGCCGAGTTGGTGAAAGGCTTGAAATTGCCTACGACCAGGTATCCCCCTGCGTTCGACAGCATGGCGTACGGTTGGAGTAGCGACAAGTGGGAAGGCAGTGCGCGGCCGAAGTTCAGCATGGAAGGAATCTTTGAGAACAAAACGAATCCCACTAACTCAGTCTCCTACGATGTTCAGCTAGTTTCCAATCAGCAGATTCCCTTCCCGCTCAGCTATGCCAGCATGGCATTTGACGGTAAAAATTTTGTTGTATTCGGCGGAAGCCGCAGTGAAATTGGTGTTGTAAACTTCCCGAGTAGCGGCAATGCTCAAGTCGGGACGTGGCCTGCAACTATTATGAACGAAACCTGGGTGTTCGGTTATTCGCCGCCGACAGCGCCAGGTATTAAGTTTGATGAGGATCCGGTTATCAAATTTGACTCTCAACATATCAATGATACCGTCAGCGTTGTGACGAATGTTTATGACAATGGCAACAAAGCCATCTCCTCGCAAGGAGTGGAGTACCGTAAGAAGGGAGATAGCGCTTGGACCCGGGTACCTTATACGGGAACAATCCCGGATGATCCAAGCCCCTTTACCATTGAAATCCCGGGTCTGATTTGGCAGCAGGATTATGAGATTCGTGGCTATGCAGTTAATGAGATTGGCACAAGCTACACAGAAATCAAGGATTTTGCTATGAAGAACGATCCGAACATGCTGCCGCCGGAGGTCCATTTCGACCGGGTTGGTGCATCGTTCCTGCATGTTAATGATAAAAAGCGGCTAGTCGCTGTCGGCACAGGCATTACGAATTTGCTGCGCAAGCCGTTGGATATGATTCATTACTACCTGAAGGGTCAGGACGGCCAACGATATGATTTGGATTACAATATCCTAAATTCTCGCCAGTTGGAACTGACAGTGAGGGATAAGGTTGAGAATGACAAGAAGGTTAAGGTTGAATTACCGCCAGGTAAATATGATGTCCGTCTGGAGCATGAGTTCTACAAAGACGATGACAACCCTAATTTCAATGTATTCCTTGAAGGGCTGACAGTGACGGCACTTGATTTCTACAAACCGCGCAACTTTGCCCGAGTAGAAGTTCCAAGCACTTCCGCAAGCAATGAAGTGAACAGCCTTGTGCTGCAAGGTCCGTTTACGGAGGACCCAAATACGGTGAATACCTATACGCTTAACGATACATCAGAAACCGTGACGATCAACGAATCCGTCATGTTTAAAGGCAGCCGTCTTGCGGTGACCAAGGAGCCATCAACCGGCAAGGCCACGATTAGTGGAGAGGGCCGCTTATTCGTCAATGGCGGTGGAACCTTGGGATCGAATTTGTCCTACACGATTCAGGACGGAGCGTTTACGATTTCGTCGGACAACTTTTCCGTTGCCCTGAACAGCAGTCAGGCAACTGATTATTTGAATATGGATATGCCTGTCAAGGCGAGCAAGCTTATTTTTGCCAAGGATGGCTTGCGTTTGACTGGTGATCTTGAGATCGGCTTGCAGGTAGGGAGCCAGAAGGTTACAGGTTCCGTACCGGTTGAAGAATTGAAATTCCGCAATAACCGATTTGATCTATCCGGTACGTATACGATGAACAACAGCTTTAAAGTTGGGCCGTTTAACGCAAACGACACCAAATTTGTTGTGGACAGCCGCATTCCTTATGTTGGCGTTCGGGGTACGGGCAGCTTGCCTGATACCGATCTTAGCTTTGATTTGAACATGAAGACCAAGCAGGGACGTCTGGATGGTGTGAACTTTGGCATGTATCACAAGACGCAGCTGGCTTCGACAGGCCTTCAGGTTAATTATTTGTTTGGCAATGTAGACAAGCTGGCGGAAAAAACGCAAATTCCCCAGAAATTTAACGTTACAGGCTCAGTGATGGATCTAATTGTACCTGAGTTGAAGCACCCACAGGTTAATTACAAATTCAACCTGATCGGAACCGATTCGGTGAATATGGATGTATCCTCCTATGGCTTTAACGCCAGTGGAATCGAGTATTATTACTGGCTGCCTGTGAATAACATGAGCATGCAGACTGTGGTAAACCCAGCGACAGCTGGAATAAAAGGGTTCTCCTCTCCGGGCTTTGCTTCAAAGGGAGATATTAACTTATTCGAAGTGGTTAAGGGAGCGATGACCAACTATTCCTTCAATAAAAAAGGCTTTAACGGTGCAATAAAGGGAACCGTATATGTTCCTAAAGGAATCCCGCGTATCGGTGGGGCGACGGTAAATAACGTAGCACTCTATGTTACTGAAACTGGCATATATGGTACGTTCAAGCATAACAAGATTGGTGCTAATATAAAGTATACCTTTAACAACAACACGATTCTGTTTGAGGTGGAAGCTGAGCCTCCGAAGCAATCGTGGTGGGAAAAGCTCGGCAATTCGGTGATGGACTTCATGGAAAAGCCCCAACCATGGCTGGATATAGCAGAAGAATTGTTCCTGATGAGCCCGGGTTCGAATTCGGATTCGCGTAAAAAGGTAACCATTGCTTCTAACGATGAGATGCAGAGAGTATATGATTTGACACCGGTGAGCCAGTCCTTCCAACCAGAGGATACGGTGCGCACAGACGTTAAGGCGCGCCTAGTCGATGGACAGCTTACTACACTGGATCTGACGTCGCTGATGACATCAGAGGTGAACGCTTCGAGTGGACAGGTGACTAACGGTTTTGCAGTAGATCGTACTTACAATGCGTTCATCGCCTTGAAGGGGGATCAGCGATCAGCCGTTCTGAACGCTCCTGCAGTAACGGACCCAGCGTCTGAGCCATTCGTACAGCCGAAAGTATTTTATCATGCAGCTAGCGATACAACTTTTATGCGTGTGTCGTTATACGCAGGAAACTGGAAGCTGGTGACGAACAGCAACAGCCGTATTAGCATACATGAATTGCTGTTTGCGAACGAAACACTGACGCTTGATGCATTGGTGAATTTATGGGCGCAAACGCCTGAGCGGTCAGTTACATCACTTACGATGAAGGAACGCGGAGCCTACGTACTGAAGGTTGGGGCAGCACAGGGTGAGGTTATTATTTATAAACCTGATGGAAGGCCTTACGGCCTGCAAGCCGTGCAGAATCAGCCAGATTGGAATGCCTACCGTGATGCAAACGGCAATTTGTACGCACTACTGGATGCGGTGGAGGCTGGAACTTGGATTATCAGCGCCGGCACTAGTCCGACAGCAGCCTTGAACATTGTACCGTCGCAGTCGAAAATCAGCGATGTAGCACAATGGGTGCAAGCTCAAGCCTATCCTACGGCATTTCAAATGAGCGCAACGAACAATGGCCAGGCGATTGTCGAGATTTACGGGGCCAATGCGCAGACGAAGCTGTATACGCCAAAAGGCGAGCTTTATACACTGCAGCTTGATCCGAACCAAGCGGGCATGGACGCCATTTATGATGAATCACAGCAAAAGCTGACCATTTTGCTTAACGGGGCTGATCTGAGCGGGAAGTGGACAGCAATAAGCAGCAGCTTTACGAGTGTTGTTGCCTACACATCCACAAGGAAGTTCAAATCGATCAAACCACTGCTGGCGGAAGGGCGCTTTTCCAAGAACTTCGAATTGGGTGAGCCTGGAGATTATATGCTGACGATCAGCGGTGGAACTGCTGACACGGTAATCACGGCTCCGGACGGAACGCCGTATACTTTGAACTTTGAAACTCCAAACGGCAATGCCTACCTGCAGCCTGCTGCAGACCGGGTATTAAGTGCAAACACGGGCGTAGATCCGCTTAAGCAGACGCAGGTTGATACACCAAACCCTGTGCAGGACGGACGGGATACGTTGTATGTTTCGCTGCTGGGAGCGCCTGTAGGCCAATGGATGATCCAAAATGCGAAAAGGGTTAATCTGCAAATCCAGAAGCTAATCCCAACGCCTGCAATTAAGGCGTCGGTATCACCTGTTTCCGGTGCAGAAAACCGTATTCGAGTGACGTGGTCGATGGAAAATGCAGCGTCTGATGCGGAAGTGACGGTTATGCTTACCGACAGCGCCGATCAATCCATCGGGGAAGTGATCGCGAGTGGCTTATCTGCTTCTGGCAGCACAACCATCGATATACCCGCCTCAACGATGCCTGGGACTTATTATGTGTCCGTAGCGGGCGTGAGCGCAGGCAAAGTGCCTGTGTACGCAACTGCGGTAGGAACGGTTGAGGTAACTGCTCCTTATACGCTTAATGCGCCAGCACAGCCTGAGGTGCTTTCTACAGGCAACGGAGAAGTATCGCTGCGCTTTACTTCCATATCGGGAGATGTGAAGGCTTATCGGATTTGGGTCAGCGGAGGCACAAACGGCCAGACTGCTGTTCCGATTATGGACTTTAATCCGCAGACGGGAGATTGGCAGTATGCGATTATTTCCGGTTTGACTGCCGGAGCTTCTTATACCTTTGCGGTATCGGCTATCGGGCAAGAGCAAGGAAGATTTGTATTGAGTCCTCTTTCTTCGAGCGTGACATCGGAGCTTCCTGTTCCTCAACCGGCTACTCTGGCGGTTTCGCTGGATGCAGCTTCACATGCGATCGAGCGCGCCTATACGGCGTTTGACGGAAATGAGGAAAAGCTGCTTCTTACAGCGGCTGAGCAAGCTACCTTGCAGGTAACGGCGAATCAAAACGCATCGCTTACACTGACGGTTAATGGGCAGCAGTTGGGCAGTGGGCAAGTAGCTGCAGATGGCACTTATGGGTTTGCACTGCATTCTCTGCTTAATGTAAGTGTGCTGAAAGAGCGGGAATACAATCTGCTGATCGAAGCGGTCAATGAGCGCGGCGACCGCAGCGTGGCGTACCGCAAGCTGTTTGTTGATCGTACCGGTCCGCTGCTTATCGCGTCCGGAGGTGATGATGCGCAAGGCAAACCGATTTCGTTGAACGGTACTGTAACCAATGACAGCAAGGTTTATATTACCGGTCAAACGGATGCCGGAGCGAAGCTTGTCATTAATGGAATAAGTGTTCCTCTTAATGATGAAGGTCGCTTCGTATATTATGCACCGCTCGATTGGGTGACACAGGTAGATCGGAACCAGATCAAGATCACGGCATCCGATGAGATCGGCAATAAGACGGAATATGGCTTTGAGGTACTGCGTGATTTGGTAGGAACGATCCCAACTTACCCTGGTGATCTTGCTGCATTGACGACAGGAAGTGCTAAGATGAGCACACCTTATAAATTTGGTACAAACTCGTATCAAGCGTTAGCTTACGCGGATAAGGTTCGTGTCTACGCGGTTCCGATGGTTGTATCCTCCGTGGTGAAAGTAGACGGACAGACGCTTCCGGAAAACGGCTATGTAGATGTAGATGTGCCTGCTGCTGGACGTACCGTGCAAATACTGGTTCATCCTGATAATGCAGCAGACAAGCAATATACGCTGCAAATTAACGGAACGGGCTCCAGCGTAGCGGTACTGCGTATGTTGAAGCTGAATAACGCCACGACTTCGCAAACGGGTGATGAGCTCGCTGCGCAGGCTTTTACAGGAGCGGAAGAAAGCTATGCCGTTTATGTGAATAATACAGTGGACCAAGTTAACTTGACACCTGGCGCCCTGAAGGCGGGATCAGACATTAAGGTTAAGGGACAAGTGGTTCCAAGCGGGCAAGCTTCCCAAACGATTCAGCTGCAAGTAGGAGAAAATCAAATTCCTGTAACTGTTACTTCACCGGATAAGTCGGAAACGCGCAGCTATAAGGTTGCCGTATGGCGGGAACCGAGCAGTAACGCACAGCTGAAGCAGCTGGGACTGGCTACGGACGGAGCCAAGCTGGTGTCTGAGTTCCATCCGGCTACCTTGAATTATCAGGTGCTTGTACCTAATGCGACAGGTGCGATTACGCTTCTGCCTGCTGCGGAACAGTCTGATGCAACAATTCGCATCGAGGGTCAAGCCGTAACGAATGGAGCAGCCCTATCGATTCCGATTACCAAGGATGCTCAACCATTGGCGATCGAGGTAAGTGCACAGGACGGAACCAAGCTCACGTATAATGTTTCCGTTCTGCGTCAGAAGACACTGCCTGTACAGCCGCCTTTGCTGTCGAGCTTGCAGGTGAATACAACCTTGGATAGTGTCTTCAACCCTTATAAGCTTAACTACGGTAGTAGTTTTACGACCACTAGTGGTAAAGCCAACATAACGGCAATTGCCAATGATCCGCAGGCAGCGGTGACGGTAAAAGGCGTATCACTGAAGGGTGGGGGCATCTTCACTCCTGATCTCAGCATTGGGGATAATACCATCATTGTAAGTGTCGAGTCGACTGATCGAACCGTGTCGCAGACTTACTCCATTGATATGAAGCGTGTACGTAATTCTTCTAGTAAGCCGGACCAGAACGAGCGTCAAACGACGATTTCTGGCAGCTCCGGAGGATGGACGTATCAAACCTCAATCGTTCGGACCGCAGAAGGCGGAAAAACGGTCGATTCGGTGAAGCTGGATGCGCAAGCAGCGCGTGCCATATTGGAAAGAGCGGTTCAGAACAAGGATAATATCGCTCGCATTTATGTGACTGACGTGCCTGATGCACCTGCAGATGAGCGGTTTGTAAGCTTGAGCACTGATTTCTTGACCGTGCTTGCAGAGGGCGGCATATCGTTGCAAATCGTACTGCCAGACGTGCAGTTCACTTTAGCGGAAGCTTCGCTGCAACAGATGGGTAAAGACGGTAAGGATGCTTATTTCAGAGTTGTTCCAATTCGCGCTGATGCCGAGCGCAGCGAGGTTACATCGCGGGTTCAGGCAGCCGAGCTGGTACAAAACGCAGCAGGAGGTCAACCGGTCATCGTGATCGGCCAACCGATCAAAATTGAAACTAATTTCTCTGGATACAAGACAGAGCTCTTGTTCCCGCTCAATAACTTGACGCTGCCTGAAAATGAGGCTGCCGCCAAGCAAATTTTATCGGAGCTGGCTGTTTATATTGAGCATAGCGACGGAGACAAGGCGCTTTCGCAAGGAGAAATCCGTTATGATGCAGAAGGCAAGCTGGTTGGTATTGCTATTGAAATCAATAAGTTCAGCACATTCACAACCATTCAAAAGAATGGAACAGATGCGCTGAAGGTGCTGCAACCTTATTTGTCCGGCTACCCGGACGGCACCTTCCGTCCATCGCAAGCGATCACGCGTGCAGAATTGGCAACGATTTTGCAGCGCATCGGGGCACGCAGCACCACAAGCACAACGGCATCGGCACCAGCGGCGGGTTATCCTGATGTATCTGAAGGACATTGGGCGGCCAAAGCAATTGCCGACATGCAGCGCTCGGGACTGATGCTTGGCGATAACAACGGGCTGTTCCGCCCTGACGACGCTATTACCCGCGGAGAGGTGGCCAGCATCGCTGCCAGATTGCTTCCGGCAACTGCGACTGGCAATGCACCGACTGTCGATTACAGTGATACTCGCAATCACTGGGCTTCCGAAGTGATCAAGCAGGCATCACAGGCAGGTATTTTGCAGGGTTATCCGGATGGTACCTTCCAGCCGGAAAACAAGCTGAATCGCGCAGAAGCGGTTAAGGTATTGAACAGATTGTTTGAACGGCCGTTGGCGAACGTGAAATCTTCAAGTTGGCCAGACGTACCGCAGGACCATTGGGCAATACAGGAAATTGAGTCGGCTTCCGGCACGGTGAAGCTGTTGTCTGATGGTAGTGTGTACGTAACACCGAACCATTAATAAGCAAAAGAAGCGTTAAAACGTTAAAGCCCATGATGCCTATAAGGCGCTCATGGGCTTTCGTTTTGTTTGCTTTATTTGCTCGCTTAAGGGGATCGGCCTGCGCTTTTTTCAGTTAAAGATTCGTTCTTGCTATCAAGGTAATATCGACTGACGATAGATTTGCAGAGGTATCGTACCACGGGAATTAGGCGTGAACCCTAGTTGACAACGATTAAAATGTAAAGTAAGCTTTACGTAAAGGTTGCTTTACATCTTAATGTTTCATGGTTGGGGGCTAACATGGAAAACCGTTTAAAAATATTAAGAAATAATAGAGGTTGGACTCAAGAAGAGCTGTCAGAAAAAATTGGAGTTTCAAGGCAAACAGTCATATCTCTCGAAAATGGTAGATACAGTCCTTCCTTATCGTTAGCATTTAAAATTGCAAGGACATTTGAATGTGCAATTGAAGAAATATTCATAGATGGGAATGAATAACGATGGATTTAAATCAATGGATTGGAATTATTGTTATGACTCTTGCACTGTTGACGGCTATTGTTCTCTTAGGAAGTATTTACAAAGTGGTGAAGAAGAATCGTGGCTTAGACGAACGTAACCAACTCATAAGAACCCGCGCTACGTCAGAAAGTGGGCAATTCACACTCATTGGAATCATAATATTATTGGCGATCACTCCTTTTGTTGAAGGACTCACGGTGAAGATCGTCCTCAGCTCTCTTCTCGGGGTGTATTTGTTATCATGGACGGTTTTTGTCATCTATTTTTCAAAGAAAATATAACGATTATCTGAGAAGGAAGGCTCGTTATCCTTATTGAAAGGTCGCTTTCTAGTAAACGATCAGAAATTTAGGCCGCGATCATACCTTCAATTAAATGACTCCCCGTTATAGCGAATACCAGCGAGGTTCACTCTCCGTTCATACTTTTGTGCTATGCTCTCCAATGAAGTAGAGACGTAGTTATCAAAATTTGTGGAGTGTTGGAGGCTTACTATGCCATCGTTTATGAGAAAGATATCTTGCAAAATGATTGTATCAGCGTTACTGGCCGTTACGGTGGGTGTGAGTTTGTTAGAGATTCAGACGCCCGTATCGGCAGCACTTCCCGCTTCTACATCGTTATCCGATAAATCGGAGGGAGCAGCGGCCGATTTGAACGACACTGCCCAGCTAACAGCATTCATCGATGGTATCATGAACGTACATTTGGACAATTTCAAAATTCCAGGGGCGGTCATCTCGATAGTAAAGGATGGACAGGTCCTGCTCGCCAAGGGCTATGGGCACTCCAATCTGGAAGAAGGCAAGCTGGTTGACCCCAGGACGAACCTGTTTCGGATTGCTTCGACAACGAAGTTGTTTACTTGGACGGCAGTGATGCAATTGGTTGAGCAGGGGAAGCTTGATCTCGATACCGACGTCAACACCTACCTGAAAACAGTGAAAATACCAAAAACCTATCCGCAGCCGGTTACTATGCGTCATCTATTGACCCATACCGCCGGGTTTGAGGAAGGGGGCGTTGGCTATCAAATAACCACGGATCCAACCAAACTCCCGGTGTCGATTTCTGATACGCTATCCAAGCATAGGCTGGCGCTTGTTCGGCCTCCGGGCGAGATGATGTCTTATTCCAACTATGGGGCTGCGTTGGCGGGACTTATTGTCGAGGAAATTAGCGGCATCGATTATAATGACTTTATTCAGAACAACATTTTCAATCCGCTCGACATGAAATATGCAACCGTTCATGAGCCTGTTCCGGCTTCTTTAGAGCCCTATGTGGTGCTCGGCTATGCTCGCGAGAACGGTCAATTCGTCACCAAGCCGCTTACGTTCGAGGGAGGTTTCCGCCCTGCGGGATCGGGATCAGTCTCCGCGGTCGATATGGCTCATTTCATGATCGCCCATCTTCAGAACGGGCGTTATGGAGACCAACAAATTCTTAAGCCGGAAACCGCCAAATTGATGCATGCGCCAGCTTTCAAGTTTGACAAACGGCTGCCTGCTATGGATCTTGGCTTTTACGAGCTGCGGATGAATGGACTGCGCGTTATTGCCCACGGGGGCGCTGACACGCTGTTCAATACGGAGCTTTATCTTGTACCTGATAAACAAATCGGTATTTTTGTTTCCTATAGCGGAGGCGAAGGTGGAACAGCAGCGGCAGGTTTGGCCAAAGCCTTTTTCGATCGATACTATCCAGCACAAGTAGGCAAACTGCCTGCTGTGTCGGCCGAGCTTGAGAATGCCGTGCCGAAATATGCCGGCTCCTATCAATTTACGCGTCGTAACCACTCGGAGATAGATAAGTTTTTCAGTTTTTTATCGCAGATCAGTGTTTCGGTTTCCGACAACCGTCTGTCCATTGGAAGTGGAGCTGAACAGCAAATATATGCTCCCATCGAACCGAATTTATTTCAAGAGGTTGGAGGCACACATCAGATCGGATTTCGCACCAATGCATCGGGAAAGGTCACTCATCTGCTTCTGGATATTCTCCCAGAAATGCCGCTCGAACCGACACCGCTGCTTGATCAACCGAAGTTTTGGCTTCCCTTACTCGGAATCTCGGCCATTCTGTTCATCACCGTATTGATTGGATTGGCTTATCGCAGACGCGAAATCAAAGAGCTGCCGAAAGCGCAGAAGTGGGCAGTTCGGCTGTCCGCGGCAACCTCTGCATGGGCGTTAGTGACGCTCATCGCGACGTACGTCGTAGTGTTGAACATGGATCAGTTGGACAGGCTTAGCCGCATCACAGCATCGTTAAATCTTTATCTGTTCATGCCCGTCATACTGGTTGGATTGACCGTAGCGATATTGGCTTTAAGCGTAATGGCATGGAAAAACCAATATTGGACAGTGCTGAAGCGCGTGCATTACACGCTCGTGGCGCTATCGGCAGTGGTGATGAGTTTGTTTTACTATCATTGGAATCTATTGGGATGGCAATTTGGTTAAAACAACAATCTGCCCTTGTCGGTGGAATACGCTAAAGATTGGAGGAAGGTATGTTTATGGCCAAAATCCTTATCGCAGATGACGATGCTCATATTCGCGAGCTGATCACCTTATTTTTGCGGAACGAAGGCTTCGAGATCGTGGAGGCAAGAGACGGTGCAGAAGCGCTGTCGATTGTGGAAAATGTTCGAGTCGATCTGGTTATTCTCGATATTATGATGCCCCAATTAGACGGTTGGGAATTGTGCAGAGAGATCAGACGGATCGATTCGAATATCCCTCTATTAATGGTCACGGTCAAAGGAGAGTCAGCACAAAAGGTGAAGGGTTTTCAGCTTGGAACGGACGATTACTTAACGAAACCGTTTGATCCATTGGAGCTCGTGATGAGAGTAAAAGCGCTGCTGAAGCGCTACATGATTGTCTCCTCGCAAACGATACAGCTGGGTGGCATTGTGCTGAATCGCCGCAGCTTTCAAGTGATTAGGGGAGAGGAGACGCTGAATCTGCCGTTAAAGGAGTTCGAGCTGCTGTTCAAGCTGGCGAATCATCCCGGGCAAATCTTTACCCGTGAACAATTGATCGCGCATATCTGGGGGATGAATTACGAAGGTGATGACCGAACCGTCGATGTTCACATTAAGCGGCTAAGGGAAAGATTTGCTGACGATACGCACCATTTTCAAATTGAAACGGCTCGTAGTCTGGGATACCGGTTAGTGATTACATGATCAAAACCTTATACGTCCGTATTGTTTGCACGTTTCTGGCCGTCATTATTTTCAGTTTGCTATCCGCATTCTTTATTGGATTCTTTTTGTTCAAGAAGGAAATCAACCATATTGGACAGAACGACATGATTGCAGTAGGTGAGGAAATTATCCGTCTCTATGAACAAACAAAGCCCGACGATCGGGATACGTTCATCAAGCGCATGGTAAACGTCTCTGCCTATCCGGTTCACATTTATGATGCTTCGGGTAACGTAACGATCTATGGCTTAAACAATACGAGTAACGTCCAAATCGCGCCGGAAGCCGTTCAGCAGGTGCTGCGGGGACAATATTACCGTTCTCCTGGCGAGGTGGAGCAAACCTTCATCGGTATACCCTTTCCATTTGAAGGGGCGCCACATGCGATGTTTATGCAGTTTTCCTCGCAAAACGAAAATATTATTAATCGGATGGTCCTGCTCGTATTGCTGCTCGCCTTGTTGATTGGAAGCTTATGTATCCTGATTGCGGCCAGATATTTGGTAAAGCCGATCCAGGCATTGACACAAGCGACCAAACGACTTGCGAAGGGCGATTTTAACGTGGAAATCAAAACGAAACGCATGGACGAAATGGGAGCCTTGACGCAAAGCTTTAATGAAATGGCGAGCGAGCTGAAGCAGCTGGAGCTGATGAGGCAGGATTTTGTTTCGAACGTTTCTCACGAAATTCAAACCCCGCTAACGTCTATTTCCGGTTTTGCTATGGCGATGAAAAACAGCAGCTTGGTAGCGGAAAGCGACCGGTTTTATTACCTGGATATCATTATCGCGGAGAGCGGACGATTATCCAGACTTAGCGATAATTTGCTGAAGCTTGCTTCCCTGGATTCGGAGCATCATCCATTCGAGGCGTCTACGTATAATCTCGACGAGCAAATCAGACAAATCGTCGTTACTTGCGAACCTCAGTGGTCGGTGAAGGGCATTCGTATCGATTTGGAATTAGCTGCTGCTGTCAAAATAACGGCTGATCGGGACCAGCTTAACCAGGTGTGGATGAATGTACTCGGCAACAGCATCAAATTTACACCCGCAGGTGGGCATATCGAAATACGCGTTACGCATTCAGTGAATGAAATTTGCTTCGTGATAACCGATTCAGGGATTGGAATAGCACCGGAGCAGCTTGATTATGTATTTGAGCGGTTTTACAAAACGGACCTATCGCGGAACCGCGACATTGGGGGGAATGGTCTCGGGCTTGCCATCGCCAAGAAAATCGTGGATCTTCATCACGGAAGCATCGAAATGAAAAGTCAGGTCGGCCAAGGTACAACAGTGGTTGTTAGGCTGCCTATTCGATAACGGTAACGTGTAGGACCAAGGTTTTTTATCTCTTGATGGAACGAATCGAACTTGCAGGGGTCATCTATTCCTCATAGGAGACATGCACGGAACAGTGTACATGGACTGTTAGATAAGCCATATTTACCATTGAGACAGCACCAGATTGTGCCTGAGCAAGGGCGCGATGGGTGCTTTTGCTTTTATGGAGAGCTTGAATATGGATCCAGAAGCAGGAAGTTATCGGGTATGGTCGAAAGTAAATAATGAGATATTAAGACGGCTACCTATAAGGGCTTATGAAAGGAGAAATTATGGAAGGAACCCATAATACTTCGGATTCAATTGATGCATACATATCAAAATTCCCTCCAGAGGTTCAGGAAATTCTTAATACGTTAAGAAAGGTTATACAAGAGTCGGCGCCAGAAGCTAAGGAAAAGATAAGTTATCAAATGCCTACATTTGATCTGCATGGAAATTTGGTGCATTTTGCTGCTTACAAAAATCATATAGGATTTTATCCAGCTCCAAGTGGGGTTGATGCGTTCAAGCATGAATTATCACCATACAAATGGGCAAAAGGGTCTATACAATTTCCTTTAGACAAGCCGCTGCCTTACGAATTAGTATGTCGGATAGTTAAATTCAGAGCTGACGAAAATATGAAACAAGTAAAAAACACCAGTACCCGTACCAGAGGAAAGAGGTCATAGGCATGAACTTTAATGAAATCAAGAAAATCGTGGGTGAGAGCAGCAACATCGTTTTTTTCGGAGGTGCTGGTACCTCAACCGAGAGTGGAATTCCCGATTTCCGCTCTGCTGATGGATTATATAATGAAGGAACGGACGAGAGGTATACGCCGGAAGAAATGTTAAGCCGTGATTTTTTCTTGGAGCGGACGGAGATGTTTTATCATTTTTATAAATCAAAAATGCTTTATCCAGATGCAAGGCCTAATCCGGCTCACGAAGCATTGGTGAAGCTTGAGCAGAGAGGGCAGCTGAAGGCTATCATTACACAGAATATTGATGGTCTCCATCAGCTTGCTGGAAGTATGAATGTGCTTGAGCTGCATGGATCTGTTCACAGGAATCGCTGTATGGGTTGCCACGCGGTATATCCTTTGGCGTCGATCGTTGGATCACATGGCCCCGTGCCTTTATGTGAGCGGTGTGGTGAACTGGTTAAGCCGGATGTCGTTTTATATCAAGAGAGCTTGGACATGGAACTACTGGAACGCGCGGCTGCATATATACAACAAGCTGATGTATTGATCGTCGCAGGTACTTCTCTTACCGTACAGCCAGCAGCGGGGTTAATTCGGTTATATGAAGGGAACCACTTCCTGTTAATTAATAAGAGTGCCACGCCTATGGACGGATTAGCCAACTATATCATCTCGGAGAGCATTGCCAAGGTACTGAGTGCGCTGACAGCCGACTGAAACAGAGCTATGGGATACCACATAGGTTATTCATTAGGGTTATTCTGCAGGGCGTTGAAGAAGCGACTTTGTGGGGTGACCCTTTTTTATGATAAGAAGTTGGAATCAAGCTATGTTTAGATGGCCGTGGTATAATTTTACTATTTTGCAACCATATTGAGCTTGTTGTCGTTAAGTAGATGTGACGATTAGCAAAAAAGTAGAGGTGTACCGATGAAATATGTGATGCTTGTAGCGACTATATTCCTTTGTATGACAGGCTGCTCAACAAATAGTCCAAATGACGGGAATCCTAAGGTTTGGGACTATAGGGAAGGCTACGTAATTGCAAAAGAATATCATAAATATTTAGTAGTGCGAAATACAAATAGCGCTGAAATCAAAAATAAAACCGTATCGCAGCTATTAAAGGAAGCTCAGCCGGATGCGATATGGATTACGGTACATACGGATAACGATTCCATACATATTGGTGACAAAGTAAGTATTTCTATTGATGGCGGTATTGATCAATCCTATCCTGCTCAAGCTTCAGCTAAAGATTTTAAAAAATTATGAAAAATTATAAAGTATTTCTTAAATCTGAAAAAAGCCAAATAAGCAAAGCTATACTTTTCATACAGTGGTGCAAACTCCACCAGATTAGATAGTGAGGAGTAACAAATGTGAAAAGATGGTTAGTTGGCTTGTTGCTGATTGCGGTTATGCTTGTGGGTACAGTAGGGTGCGAATTATCCGTTAGCAGCAAGGAGAAGGGAAGTACAACCGGATTCAAAGCGCTGGGCAAGGATGCGAAGGCAAAAATCAAAGTGTTGTTTTATAATGAGCAGGCCTTTGCCATGCTGTATGGCAATACCTTTAACGCCAAATACCCCAATATCGAGGTAGAGGTTATACCTATGACCTCATTGATGCTGCCAGACAAGGATAAGAATAAAGAACTGGTCAAGCTGCTGGAGGAAACCTCACCGGATGTCATGTTCTTGAGTCAGGAGCAGTATGAAAAGCTTTCGGGAGATGGGAAGCTGCTTGAATTGGAAACGATTATTAAAAAAGATAAATTCGATTTGGATAGCATGCTTCCAGCCAGCACTCAATTGTTGAAGACAAAAGGAAATGGCATGCTGTACGGTTTGGCATCGGGTTTTAGCGCCAAGGCGCTTTATTATAACAAAGATATTTTTGATCAAAATGGTGTGCCCTATCCTACAGACAGGATGAGCTGGGATGAGGTGCTTCAACTGGCCAAGCGATTCCCGACGAGTGGGGAGGGACCCAATCGCATATATGGATTTCATCAGGGCAGCTTTCAAAGCGGGTACTATGAGCTGTTGAATAATATGGGTCACACGCAAGGTCTGAGCATGGTCGATTCGGAATCTATGGCTGTCAAGATCAACAGTGAGCCCTGGAAAAAAATTGTTCAATCCGCTGTGGATGCGTATAGAGCTGGCGTTATCGCCGAGCCCTCCAATCCGGCAGCTAATATGAATGCAGTGGACTCCATCTTCACCCAAAATCATTTTATATCGGGTAAGGCTGCTATGACCGTAGATAGCTTCAACATGATTGCTTTGATGTCCGAGGCACAAAAAACTGTCAAGGATCTGAAGCCTGTTAATTGGGCATTGGTCACGGAGCCGATAGACAGAAGCAACCCGGATACGGCCACAAGCTTTGCTTTGAGTCAGATTATGGCGATTAATTCCAAAACCACGGACCCTGCTGCCGCATGGGAACTGGTCAAATATCTCAACGGTGACGAATACGCCAAAATCATATCGAAATCGACGTTTGAACTTCTGACCCGAACTGCTTACGTGAAGGATAAGGACGGCCGCAGTCTGGAGGCCTTCTATAAGCTGCGGCCGGGTGATAAAAGCTATAACGATTTTAATACTTTGACAGCAATCCCTTTTAGCTTTTATACAGCCTTTGATACTATAGTCAATCAAGAGTTTAAATCGGTGCTGGATCAGAAAAAAACGATAGAGGATGCTTTAAAAGAAATCGAAGACAAAGGACAGCAGGAGATGACGAAGGCGAAGTTCGAGCAGGAAAGCGGCAAGGACAGTAAGCAATAAGCGTGTTCCGGGATGCCTGGCGGCTGACAGGATATGATAGCGAAGGAGAATGGAGAGAGGGCTATTGAAGGAAACAATCAATATTTTACTCGTAGAGGATGAGCCGGAAATCGCCCGCGTAATCCGTGATTACTTGACAACAGAAGGGTGCAGGGTCACCTGGTCCTCTACGGGACTCGAGGGTTGGGAGGATTTCAACCGGGATACGTATCATCTTGTGCTCGTCGATCTGATGCTGCCCGAAATGGATGGGTTTACCTTATGCCGTAACATTCGTTTAGCGAGTGACGTTCCCATGATCATCGTAAGTGCCCATCAAGAAGATCATCATAAAGTTAGCGGCCTGCAGTTGGGTGCGGACGATTATATTACCAAGCCGTTCAGTCTCGTGGAGGTTTCTGCTCGAATTCACTCCCATCTCCGCCGCTATCGCCGATTTCGCAATGAGCTGGCAGATAGCGGCAATCAGATCGATTATCAGTACGGCTTAACAATCGATTCGATGACGCAAAGGATATTTCTGAGTGGGGAAGAGGTTCTGCTGACAGTTAAGGAACTGGCGCTCATCCTGCTATTAGCCAAGCATCCGCATCGGACATTTTCAAAGAAGGAGCTTTACGAGCAAATCTGGCAGCAGTCGGATGTAGATGGCAACAATACCGTAACGGTTCATATCAAAAGCCTACGGACCAAGCTGAAGGATACGACGAGGGAGCCTGTGTTTATTCAAACCATGTGGGGAAGCGGCTATCGGTTTATAGGGGAGCAGCGTTGCGATGAAGCTTAAATATTGGTTAATGCTTGTGTTCTTGATTGTCATGCTGCTACCTGTTGCAGCCCTGTACGCCTTCTATGTATGGTTAAGTCAGTATGACCAAAGACAGGATATTTTGGAGTATATCGAATTTTCCAATACAATCAGCGGGATTGAATCCAGGTTGCAGAGCCCTTCATATTATGAAATTCAGTCCAAAGAGCCATATGGTGCCGTCGAAGAGCTGGCGAGTGGTACGGTCAAAATTAGTTTATACCGGTATGATGGTGTAACTTTGTTCACTTCCGGAACGGATTCCTTAGCTGCCTCCCTGCCTCGCATCAATAGAGACAACCTGTATGCGCATTTGTATGAATTGCAAAAAAGCTATTATACATATTCAATCAAAAAACCAGTTTTTAACGGATCGAAACTGCTCGGTTTTTACGAAATCAAGCTGGCCCGGCAGCAGTGGCTTCAAGGGGTACAGTACAGGACATTATGGATTGGATTATGTTTTGTATTCTTTTTTATCGTGCTCTATGCGTCGGTTATTTATTTTATCCATCGAAAATTCGCGAGGCCGATCCGTTTATTAATGGAACAGATGACTTCGTTTGCCTATGATCGACCCTTTCAGCCCATTCTCCATAAGACTCATGACGAGATTGGCGAATTGATCACCCATTTTATGCATATGCGGTCACAAATCATGCAATCACGGGAAACGATTAAGAAGGAGCAGCAGGAAAAAGAATATATCGTCGCCTCATTATCACACGATCTGAAAACTCCCTTGACCTTGATCCGTGCCTATACCGAATTAATGCAAGGAAAGCAGCTGCTTCATGAGCAGGAACGGATCGAGTACTTCTCCATGCTGTTCGAGAAAATGGATTATATGAAACAACTGCTGGACGATTTAACGATGTATACCGTGCTGCGATCGTCTTATCATGAGATGGAGCGGGTCGACGTGGATGGAGACGAATTATTTGACATGCTGCTCTCCGGCTACGATGAGTTGTGCACACAAAACAGTATTGATCTACATAAGGAAAGCTGCGTTCAAGGGATATATGCCGTTAATGTTTCGCAAATGGTCAGAATCATCGATAATCTAATGAACAATGCAATTCGCCATACGCTGCCGAACGATACGATTTGGCTTGGAGCTGTATCTGATCCATTCAAGCTGCCGGATTGGGTGTTCCCTGTTTTTCAACAGGCGTTAGCGGAGTGGCGTACGGATGGCGTTATCCTGCTGGTTCAGAATGAAGGCGAGGCGATTCCGATCGCTAGTCAGGAAAAAGTGTTTGAGCCATTTTATCAGGTGGATGCATCCCGTACGAAAACGAAAACAGGTCAATCGGGATTGGGACTCAGTATCGCAAAAATCATCATGGATAAGCATAATGGAAAGATTCAGTTATGGTCAGCGCCGGGGTATGGTACCCTTGTTGTATGTTGGTTGCAGAGAAAGAAGGAGGATCAAGCTTGAAGTGGAATTATCTCAGTTTGGGAATCGGGATATCGTTGCTTTTTGTCGTATCGGGTTGTACGGACCATACAGAAGCTACGCCTGCAGATATCGTTTCCAAAGTTTTGGAATCGCAGAAAAAAATCGACTCCTACTACGCTGAAGGAACGATGCTGGTGAAGCAGAAAGATATGGAGACCGAGGCGTCTGTGTATAAAGAGTGGTATGATGCAGACAGCAAAAAGAAACGGGTGGACATCAGAAGCAGCGGACAAGAGACTGTCACGTCTGTTAATGATGGCAAGCAAGTCATTGTCTACGATCGGACGAAAGATAGCGCATTTTCGATGAATATTACCAATGATATGGGAATCACTTCAATGACACAGCGGGAGCAATTGATGAATATGTTGAGAGCCATGCAATCGACGCATAAATCTGAGGTTGTCGGGGAAGAGAGCATACTCGGCATGAACACATATCATATGAAGGTGTCTGCCGATTCAGCTAATACGATGCTAGGCGACATGGAATTTTGGGTCGACCAGAAAACATGGTTTATCTTGAAATCAATCGCGTCCAGTGGTGATTTTGCCATTGAGTCCACCTATACGAAAGTGGATTTTTCTCCGAAATATACAGATGCAACCTTTTGGCTGGAAATTCCTAAGCATGTCATTATTCAATCGCTTCAGGATATCAATCCGATCAGGGAAGTGACGCTTGAAGAGGGGGAGCGTGCTCTTGGTCAACCGTTTCGAGTGTTACATGACAACAATGTGACCCTGACAAAAGTAGAAATGCACGAGTTGCAGGGGGAGCTGAAGCATACGGAAATCACCGCCTATTATGCGCGAAATAACGAGCCTTCTTTTCTGTTAAGTGTTTTCAAAACGCCGAAAGATACAAGTTTGGAACACGATGCCGGAACTATCAACATTCGTGAATCGAAAGGAAAGTATCTTGCCGAAATTCATGCGCTCGTATGGGATGAGGAGGGTTTAAGATATTCCTTGATCGTTCAAAATCCCGATATCCCTCTGGAAGAGGTTGTGGAGCGCACAAATAGGATGGAGTTAAGCTCCATGTAACCCGAACAGGCTAGCTAGGTTAGCCGTTGTTAGTATGAAGGAGGTCTGTTGACGATGGATATACAACCCAATGAAACCATAGACCGGCGTGCGATCACAGCGTGGCAGTGGGGTGCAGCGATTACCAGCTTATGTATCGCGGCGGTTGGTGCCGTTATTATAATTATTGCCATTAAATATAATTGGCCCGGCTGGGTTACGGTGCTCATAGGGGCTGCCATTATACTGGAAATGTACCTGGATATTATCGTCATCCCGCCGCTCAGATGGAAACGGTGGCGTTATGAAATCAGGGAAGAGGAGATCGATCTGCTGCATGGCGTTGTTCTTGTTAAAAGAACGGTGATTCCGATGGTCCGAATCCAGCATGTCGATACACATCAGGGACCGATACTACGCAAATACGGTTTGACAAGCGTAACCTTTTCCACAGCTGCGGGCAAGCATCATATTCCTGCTCTTGCTGACGAGACGGCTGCGCTTGTACGTAACCGAATTGCTGAACTCGCGAGGGTGAATAATGAAGACATCTGAGTCTATTCACAACGGTAAAAGACTGCATCCACTAACAGCACTTCTCTCTTCGATGGGGCTCATAAAAGAAGCGTTGATTCCATTAGTCGTTCTGTTAACGACGTGGTTTTTTCGTGGGGAAGGGACTAGCGGAGCAGGGTACTGGAGAATCATCGTGATCGCTGCGATTGTAGTCTGCATGCTCGGGTTCGGTATCTTGTCCTGGCTTCGTTACCGCTATGAGGTATCCGACGGGCAACTCAAAGTGGAACAGGGTATTTGGGTGACCAAGCGACAGTTCATTCCGATTGAACGTATTCAGACGATTGACTTGACGGAAGGGCTGCTGCATCGTATATTCCGGGTTACCCGGGTTCAGGTGCAGACTGCTGGAGGCAATAAACCTGAAGTCGTACTCTCCGCGGTAACGCGGAAGGAGGCTCATCATCTGAGGGAGCAGCTGCGTGCACACAAAACCAATGCTCAGGATGAAGGCATTGCTGAGACCGATAGCCTTGAGGCAGGCAAGGTTGGGAATCTGTCGGGGGATTGGACAGGGCAGACGAAGCCAGAAGTGGATGAGCAGAAGCCTATGTACAAGAGCTCTCTGGGCAGCTTGTTTATTGCGGGGATGAGCTCAGGCAGTATGGGACTCGCGATTGCGTTAGTTCTTGCCCTGATGTCCAAAGTGGATGAGATTTTTCCTGACTTGAAGGTGTTTCAAATGGTCGTAGATATGTTTGAATTTGCGGCTATCCCGTTGATCGTCGCGGCTGGTTTGTTGATTGCCTGGGTTCTGGGAGTGTGTCTATCGATTATTAAGTTTGCTAATTTTACTATTATTCGCTTGGGGGATGAGCTGGTTATCTCGCGGGGACTGTTGGAGCGAAGGCAGGTCACGCTGCCCCTAGCCCGAATTCAGGCGATTCGTATCGTGGAGGATCTTCTGTGGCAGCCGTTCGGGTTTGCTGCTATTCATGTAGAAAGCGTTGGATACGGTAATGAGAAAGGGGAGACAACCTTGCTGTTCCCGCTGCTGCGGCGCACTGAAATCGAAAGGTTCCTGCAGCGAATGGCACCCAGGTTTGCTGTACAATCGACACTAGCCTTCGAAGCACTGCCACATAAAGCCTGGAGAAGTTATGTCCTGCCCTGGACGGTTATTTTTGCGATAGCGACTGCGGTGACGGTATGGTTTACAAATTGGGGCTGGCTCGGGTCGATACTTTGCTTGGGGTCAGCTCTTCTCGGTTATAGGAGCTTTAAGGATGCAGGAAGTATGCTGACCAACGACATGCTTGTGCTTCGCATGCGTCGGCTTGCGTTAACCACTGTCAGGGTACCGCGTAACCGGATCCAATCATGCCGGATGGAACATGGACCTTTGGAACGGCGTTGGGGGCTGGCGACAATCGGCATCTCCGTTGCTTCCCGACTGGCGGGCGCTCAGTTTGAGTTGTACGGTTTGCCCGTATCGAAGTGCTCTGCCATTATGAAGTGGTACCGTCCGAATCATAAGTGAAGCAGCTACTTGCATCCGCGTCCCACTGTGTATGCTTCAATGAAAAATGACCATCTTATGCGATGGTCATTTTTCGTTATCTTGGAAGTCAGGAAGCTATTGTACTAAACCTGAAAAGCCTCCATCTGCCTGCTCCATTCGAAATAAAGTTCCGTCAATCGATCCTCCAGCAGGTCCTTATCCGCATCTACGGTGTTGGCTTCGCTCTCATACCAATCGAGCATCATACGAAGACCTTCGTTTAACGATATAGTAGCTTCGAAGCCGGGAATATCTGATTTAATAAGAGAATTGTCGAACAGCCCGGAATAGCTTTTCTCGAATACTAGATGGGCAAACAAACCAGGGTTTGCTTTTGCCAAAAGCTCTGAGGGGATATGGACGATTTGCGGCTCGATCCCGATAATGCTGCCGAACTCCACATACAAATCGTTCCAGATGTGTACACTCTCATGAGTGGCATGATAAGCCTTGTTGTAGGTCCGTGTATTTCCAACAGCGCCAACAAAGGCTTTGGCCAAATCAGGGGCAAAGGTAAAAGCCCATGGCGTTGTTCCATCCCCGAACATCACAAGCGGCTTGCCTTGGCGAATTCGCTGAACTATGTTGTAATTTTGTCTCAGCACACCCAGATTACTGCCACCGATTCCGTAGGTTAACGATGGCCGGATAATCGTGATCGGAAGCTGCTGTTCCCCGGCAATACGCTGCAAATACCGCTCCATTTCGGCCTTTTCGTAAGCATAGGCAAATTCCGGGTTATCGAAAAGCTCCTCGGCATCCTCTTTAATCGGATTGGTCTTGTATGGCCGTTTGTACGCAGCTATGCTGGAGCACATGATAAGTTGTCCGGCACGATGGTTAAAGGTGTTAACCGTTGAACGGGCGTCAGCTTCATTAAAGCTGATCATATCGATCACGACATCGAACGTGCGCTTGCTCATAGATGCCTCAAAGCGCTGGGCATCTGATTTATCACCTGTTATCCATTCCACGTCACCGGCAAATGGCAGCTTTCGGGAACCCCGGTTAAATATAACGACTTCATGACCAGCGAGCAGCAGCTGCGATACAATTTGTCTGCTAATCACACCGGTTCCACCTAATAGAAGAACGTTCAAGACTATCACCTTCTCGTTATGATTATGTTCTCATTCATATTCTTAGTATATCGAAGATCAACGTAATATTTAAGAGCTATCTTCATATTCAGTAAGTTACATGGAAGTGATCTATGGGTTTACAGGGGCATGTCAGATACCTCTATATAAGAAATATTGACTAGTTACAAAATGTATCGTAATATTTTTATATGCCTGATATATTTACGCTATATTTGAGAGGTTTGGCCTATTTTAGGTGAATTCGCAGGGAGGAGGAAAAATTTATAGGGAAAACCATGTATTTAATGATACAAAATGTATCAATTGCGTGATCAGCCTGGATACTTATTTCTTCTTTTCCAGCGTTTTTCAAAATTCCGATTCAAAGAAAGGAGGTTTTCACATGAATCCCATCAAGGGTCGTTTTAAAAATCATTTGGATGAGGAGATGGTGCATCTTCATAAAAATCTGTATATCAACCGCAGTGACCCGATGTATTATGAAAAGGTTATTCGTTATTTGGACCCCCGTTCACCTGAAGCGCATTATAAGCTAGGTCAAAAGTTTGAAGCAAAAGGCATCGTGGATAAGGCGATTTTTCATTACAAGGAATGCAGGAAGACCTATCCATCACCCTTTTACTTTGCTTCGGCCAGCGCCATACGAGGTTTGGAAGGTAACGGAAAGGGGGCTGAATCGCTTCCGGTTTCTGATTTCCCTATCATCTACAAGAGCAGTTCTACGTCTCCACGTTTGTGGAAAATCATACTATTCATGATTTTGCTGCTGAGTGTGTTTCTATGGGGACTCCTATGGGGAAAAGATTCGATTACCAGAACGGTATCCGCTTTTCAGCTGTGGGGTGTAGGGAAAGAGATTACTTATGAGGTCGTGGACATGCCTTATATTATTTATTTAACAAAGGACAAGCCTCACAAAGAAATCGAGAATGATTTGTACAACAAAGCTCTGGACCTGGCCAAAACCAATCCTGGACAAAATATTTGGCTGTACGGAATCGCGAGCAATGGTCAAAATCCCGATAAGAAACTAGTTCCTTTAACGGATGAGACTCAAAAGGTTAAGGCATTCGTAGTGGCGCAATACAATTCAGCCCAGGATCAAACAGTAAAAATTCGCTTTATCAATACGGATTTTGGAAAGCTTACGCTTGCGGAGGCAGGGGCTAATCTTGTACGTACTGCACTGGAGGCTTATATTTCCGATAACGGCACTCCACCAGACAAGCTGGACAAGCTGGTAGCCGATTACCCGCAAAACTATTTAAGCTTCATCCCCCAGGAAATACAGTCGGGCTCTAATCAAATTGTGGGGAAGTACGATGGTGATGGCGGATGGGTGTTTGATCCGTTGGCCAAGCAGTATAGCGATATGTTTTATCCTAATACTGTAGAGAACCCGAATTCGCATCGGGCAAATTTTGAGCGTTACCGGGTAGTGGTGGGGAAAAGCGACCATTCTCTGCAATTGTTAGCTGGCTCAACGCTGCTGATGGAGAAGCAGGTAGGACTGGGGGCAGATGATGCGACACCGGTAGGTAGTTTTTCCGTATTGGACAGGGTGAAGGAGCCACAAGGCAAGCATCCCAACGTGTACGGCAGCTCTGCCCTCGGAATGGGCGCGATCGCCTTGCATGGCACGAACGATCCTGCTTCCATCGGAAGCAATCTGTCATTGGGCTGCATCCGTATGACAAATGCCGATATTGAGGAGCTATATCCTTTTATTCCCAAGGGAACCGTTGTGTTCATCCGTGATAACAATCATACAGGTCTGACAGCCGCTACCGCTCAGTGGAATCCGCAAGTATTCGTTCCCTTGGGCACCAGACTTCCGAATGAATCTGCAAAAAACAAGGTATTCCATTGGTTAGGCTAAAAGAAATACGAGGAAAACCGCCCGATTCTGCCGATAGTTGGTAGCGTCGGGTTATTTTGTTTGAAAATCTCGCTTCTTTTGTGCGTATATTTGTGTTATCCTTACGTGTTATGACATAAAGGGACGGTTTGTGGAGACAGTACTAGATATGTTAAAGATACGTGAATACAAATATACATGGTATACAATTAAGGAGACAACATGACATTTAATGACTTGAATATTACACCCACGATTTTAAAAGCTCTAGCCAAGGAGAACTATACAAAGCCTACACCGATACAGGAGCAGGCGATTCCGGCTGTATTGGCTGGCAGAGATTTGCTGGGCTGCGCTCAAACCGGAACCGGGAAGACGGCCGCGTTTGCGGTGCCGATTATCCAGCTGTTAAGTGAACAGCAGGGCAGACCCAATACGCAGCGCCGAGTTCGCTCCCTGATTTTGACACCAACAAGAGAGCTCGCTTTACAGATTTCAGATAACATTGTGGCTTACAGCCAATACACCCAGCTGCGCTGCACGGCTATCGTAGGTGGTGTTTCACAAAAAGCGCAGGAGCGGGCGCTGCATTTGGGTGCGGATATCGTGATCGCCACTCCGGGCAGACTCCTCGATCTCATCAATCAAAAGCATATCGATTTGCAGCATGTCCAAATCTTAGTATTGGATGAAGCGGACCGCATGCTGGATATGGGTTTTATTCATGATGTGAAGAAAATCATCTCCAAAATGCCAGCCAAAAGACAAACACTTTTCTTCTCGGCCACGATGCCTCCGGAAATATCCAAAATGGTCAAAGACCTGCTGAAAGATCCAGTGAAAGTTGAAATCACGCCGGTCTCTTCTACGGCAGACCGCATCCAACAATCCGTATACTGGGTAGATAAGGAAAACAAACAGTCATTGTTGAGCTACCTTTTGCAGGATAAATCGATTGCTTCAGCGCTCGTATTTACCCGGACAAAACATGGTGCAGATCGGGTTGTGAAAGCACTGACCAAGGTGCATATTACCGCTCAGGCCATTCACGGGGACAAGTCTCAAAATGCCCGTCAAAATGCACTTAGCAATTTCAAAAGTGGCGTCACGCGAGTGTTGGTAGCGACAGATATTGCAGCAAGAGGCATAGATATCGATGAGCTTTCGCATGTAATCAATTTCAACCTGCCTAATATTCCGGAAACCTACGTTCATCGAATTGGCCGTACCGGTAGAGCGGGACTGAGCGGGATCGCCATCTCTTTTTGCGAGCATGAAGAAATTCCGTATCTCAAGGATATCGAGAAATTAATCGGCAAGACCATTCCTGAAGTGAAGGATCATCCGTATCCGATGCTGAATACAGCCCCTCCCTCCAAGGCGGCACAACCATCGAAACCGGCAGTCTCCAAACCAGCTAAGCCCAAGACTAGCCCTAAGGCTAATCCGAAGCTCAAGCCCAGGTCTGAGTGGTTCAAAAAAGGTAGTAAACCGAATAGATAAATAAACCCATACCTCCAGCAAATCGTGATGTACCGCGATGCAGGGGGTATTTTTTGTTTTCATTGTTCTCTCATGATGAATTCGCAAGATAGTATTTGTTGTGTAACAAGATAGTATTTGTTGTCTATGACGATATCGCATATAATCACAATGATTGTTGTATTGACATGTTCTTTTCCAAATAATCCAGCTTGCCTAAGGTGATGTCACATGCTAAATACTAAAATGCAATTGAATGACAATCAGCGGTTTCTTATACGAAGTGTCTCTATTATCGTGCTGGGTCTTTTTATCAATCAACTGCTGCAGACGGTGGGGAGCATCGTAGTGGCGCGTGTATTGAATGACCCTGGCAAATTTGGTGAAGTGAATTTATTGCTGCAGGTTTTCGGGATGGTGAACCTTTTTCTCAATTTGGGATTTAATTCTTCATTGGTGTATACGTTTTCAACGAACTCGAAGGACGCAATTGAAAATAAGTTTCGGTTGGCCATGCTGGGCAGTGTATTTTTTGGAGTGGTTGTCTGCATCCTGCTTGCAGCCTTGTCGCCGCTACTCGCTCAGACGTATGCACTGCCCTCTTTACAAGGTGCTCTCCTCATAAGCTCGATCATGCTGGTGTTCAATTCGATCATTAATATCGGGGTATCCTCCTTCTCCGGTAATCGCAATTTTGGCACGCAGGCGTTGTTTATGGTCATTACAACGACGCTTTCCACTGTGGGTACGGTATTAGGCGTGCTATGGCCTGTAGGTGAGGATGGCTTCCTGTGGGGAGTGTCCATTGGGATGGGTATGGGATCGGTACTGGCTGCGCTGTTCATTTGTTGGAAGGTAGAAAAAGTGCATCATCCGAAATGGTTGGGCAGCGTGTCTATTTCTGAAATCTGGAAGATGATGCAGTATGGCGTTCCGCTGTGGGCTGGTAATATCGCGAAGGCGTTTCAACAGCCTTTTGTGACAATGATCATTGGCTCCAGCTCGGTCATTGCTGTTGGACATATCAGCAACGCTTTTCGTATAACGGGATTTATTGGAATTGTGACTTGGGCGTTCATGATTGTGACCTTTCCGTTTGTCGCGGCGAGCTATCAGGACCCTCTGGAAAGCAAAAGGCGGGGGACCTTGTGTATCCGATATAACAACCTGATCTTGTACCCTCTAACGGTTGTGATTTGTTTGTATCCAGATCAGATTAATGGATATTTATTCGGTGAAGGCTATACGAGCGAGGACTCGGCCACTTATATCCGGCTGCTGGCGCTCGGGGTGTTCTTCTCGTCAGTTGGCCGATTAGGCGGCAATATATTAGCGGGGATTGGCAAAACCAAAGCGAATTTCTGGGTGATGATCGTGGCCGGTATTTTTGTGATCACGCTGGTTCCCACTATTGCCGCGAGCCATCCTGTCTTGGCGGTATGGATCTATACGGGCGGCTGGGCCATCTCTGCCATCTGTATGATCTGGTTCTTTTATTTGGAAAATTTCACGCTCAATTGGTGGAAGGCTTACGGAGAGCCTTTGATTCCAAGCCTGCTCATGGGCCTGTTTATGGAAGTCGGTCGGTTTACAGGGGGATGGATGACCAGCTTTGTTGTTGTAGGGATTATTTGTTTGATTGTGCTGACTATGTATGTAGAGCTGAGAGTGGGGAAAGGGTTGGGAGCGACGAGGAATGAGGTTATGTGATGTCGCAACCGCAACCTGTACTGTACGCCTTTAAGAGAACAAAATAGCTTCATAAAATAATCTAATTGGATATAGAATCCTGTTCCGTCCGGTTGAATCCTTTAACGATTAGCCATATAGCCAAAACCAATTGTTGAAAGGCTATTGGAATGTTCAACATCATGTAGGTTGCATCCAGACCGATGAAGCGAATCATAAATAATAAGCTTGCCAATATGGACAATGTTGACCCAATAAGACCCGAAACTGACAACCAACGTGGAACTAATTTTGTTTGGTAAAATATGCAGTTAAACAAGAACATAGCCAAAACAAATGCCAGTGTCGTTGCCACATGGTTCACCAAATCACGTCCTTCCCGTAACAATCCACCCAGGGTCTGAAAATACGATACATTCAGAGTTCCAACTTTTGCAAATTCGTGGCTTAATGTCAATAGCAACAGAAGAATGATTACACCAATAATAATGAACACACCCGCAATGATGCCGAAAGCAACAGATCCAAGAGCTAAACCATTATTATGCTTACTTAAAATCGGATACATCCAAATAGGAATACCAACATATGCAACAACCATTAACAACTGGAAAAACGCTCCTGTCAGTACCTGATTTCCATTTGTAGAAGCCTTGACAAGGTAGTCTGCTCCATCTATAACAGGAACAACACTAAATATACCTGTAACCAACCCGGCTATTAATAACACCCCAGTAATTACTGCAGACCTTCTACCTGAATTTGTGCTCTTCCTCAACACGATTAACCTCCTTATAATACCTACACTTTATAATAAAATAACAGGGAAAGGTAAGATAAAACAGATACTTTAGTATGTTTAGGCCTCTAACTTACTTAAGTATTCATTCACTAAGCAAAAACAGGATCTGTTTTAACGTTTTTCCGATGTGTTCTTTCTCTGATGAACCGATGCTCCACTGCATCAACAATTCCGCCATTCTGTGGCTCTGGCTGTTTTGGGCTTGTCACGAGGAACTGCCGGGTAGCACTGGAGCAGCTGCGTGTCCATCAACCTATTGTTAATCGAATACGCGAACCGTCCAACTAGGCGGTATCGCGTTATTGCGCATTCCGTGGAGGATTGAACAATTGAATTAGCGTTTTGAAGCAGGTAACATGACGTTAACTGAAGCAAAGGAGGTTCGAGGTGGTGGCAAAACAGCATACTCAATTGGAACCCGGAACCACCAAAGCATCGGCGGGAAAGCTAAGATCTAACGAGAACCCGTATCTCGCCAATATCCAAAAACACTGGATGTTGTATGTGATGATCCTGCCCGGCGTGCTTTATTTTCTTGTTTTTAAATACGTACCGCTGGCGGGAAGCGTAATCGCGTTTCAGAATTATCAGATTTTCAAGGGCATGATGGGAAGCTCCTGGGTCGGTCTGGATAACTTCAAGTTTATCTTTACATACCAAGATTTTTACTATGTATTGAGAAACACGGCGATCATCGCTCTGTATAAGCTGTTATTCGGCTTCCCGGCGCCGATCATCCTGGCGCTCCTGTTAAATGAAGTGAGGCTGATGTTAGCCAAACGGGTGGTGCAGAGCTTGTTCTACCTCCCGCACTTTTTATCGTGGGTCGTCGTTGGCGGTATTGTGTTCGAGCTGCTATCGACTCAGGGCGTGGCCAACATGGTACGGAGTTGGTTTGGACTTGACCCGATCCTGTTCATGCAGGAGCAAAAGTTTTTCCGGTTGATCGTCGTGCTGTCCGGGATCTGGAAAGAAGTTGGATGGGGAACGATCATATACCTGGCTGCTATCGCAGGCATTAATCCGAATCTGTACGAAGCGGCTGTCATGGACGGAGCTAATCGGTGGAAGCAGACGATTCATATCACATTACCCACCATGTTCCCGACGATCCTGGTACTGTTCCTGCTTAACATCGGCAATTTCCTGGAGCTCGGCTTTGACCAGATATTTAATCTGTTGACGCCGATGACGTATTCCGTCGGTGACATCATCGAGACGTATGTATATCGGGCCGGGGTGCTGCAGGGGCAGTATAGTGTTTCGACCGCGATCGGTTTATTTCAGTCGATTATCGGGTTCGCTTTGCTGTGGATTTTCAACCGAATGGCCCGAAAAACAGAACAGGGGTTGTGGTAAATGAAGCAAACCTATGGAGACAAGATATTTTCCATATTGAACTATGTATGCTTGGCGGGTGCGGCCGTCACCATGCTGATGCCGCTGGTGCACCTGTTGGCCGTATCCTTAAGCTCGCCCATTGCGGCGGATTCCAAGCAGGTATTTCTGATTCCCATCGAGTTTACGGTGGCATCATGGGAGCATATTCTTCAGAACAAGGGGCTGTGGGGTTCGTTTGGCATTACTGTTTATATTACGGTGATGGGTACTCTGCTGAGCATGCTGTTCTCGGTGTTGACGGCTTATCCGTTGTCCCATAAAGAATTTCTCGTGCGCAAGCCAATCATGTTCGGAATCATTATTACGATGATTTTCAATGCACCGCTAATTCCGTTCTTCCTGACGGTTCGCGAGCTGGGCATGATGAATTCAGTATGGGCTCTGATTCTGCCCGGACTTATCAGCACATTCAATATGATTATTATCCGGACTTTTTTGATGGGTATTCCGTCGGAGCTCTACGATTCGGCTCGTATGGACGGCTGCAATGATGCTGGGATCTTGTTCCGCATCTACCTGCCCCTCTCCAAACCAGTGCTGGCGACAGTCAGCTTGTTCTATGCTGTAGGCTATTGGAATACGTTCCAGCGGGCGGTGTTGTTCATTCGAGATCCGAACAAATGGCCACTGCAAATGAAGCTTCGCGCTTATCTGACTTCGCCGGAGGAGCTTGCTGCAGTGAACATGGCCCTGGGCGATTACGATTTCAATACGACAACGTTGAAAGCGGCAACCATTATTTTTGCAACAGTCCCGATAATTTTGGTATATCCTTATTTACAAAAATATTTTGTCAAAGGCTCCATGCTCGGGTCAGTTAAAGAGTAGCGGTATTAAAGCAAGAGCGGTTTCGGATATGAAGTTGGATAGATAGTTTTTTATAAAAAGGGAGGAATTAACAGATGAAGAAACGTTTATTTCGGAAACCGACAAGAATGTCGGCTCTGGCTTCGCTGCTGGCGATCGCCACGCTGACTGGCTGCACCAATACGGGAGACAGCTCGTCATCCTCAGATACTAGCGGAAAGGACGGCAAGGCCGTTACCGTTAAAGTATTCAAAAGTCATATGGGCGCCGGCTCTATTCCGGATAGCAGCAACCCGCATGTCAAATATGTGGCAGAGAAGACAGGCGTGGAATATAAGCTGATTACGACGCCTCCGGGCTCGGAACCGACCGAATTCCTCAATCTGATGATCGCCTCCAACGATATGCCGGATATTCTCCGCCCGATCGGGGGCATCGAACAGACGCTGATCAAGCAGGGCGGAGCTTTGCCGCTGGATGACCTGCTGCCCAAGTATGCACCTAATGTATGGAAGAACATTCCGAAGGAAGCGTGGGACATCGTGCGCTCGGCTTCCCCGGATGGGCACATCTACTATATACCGAAGGTGTTTCTCGTCCCTGAACGGGCACCCATGATCCGCAAGGATTGGCTCGATAAGGTCGGTCTGCCTATGCCGAAGACAATGGAGGAATATAAGGACGTTCTGCGGGCCTTTCGCGACAAGGACCCGAACGGCAACGGTGTCAAAGACGAGCTGCCGACCTCGGGACGCGAATTCGGCAAGTGGATGGATCATCTGTTCGGCATGTACGGTATTGCCATGTGGGAAGGCAGCCCGGAGTGGGATGAGTATGATGGAAAGATTCAATACGCGGGAGTTACCCCGAACATGAAGGCCGCCATTGGGAATATCCGTGAGCTGTATGTGGAGAAGCTGCTGGATAACGAGACTTTCCTGAACAAGGGGGATGTCTGGCAGGCCAAAATCAACAACAATCTGGTCGGCAGCTGGTACCATCTTCCTGCTAACGTTGTCGATCGCTACAACGCGATGCTGAAGGGGGCGCCGAACGCCTATATCGTCGGAATGCCGATACCCAAGGTGAACGGCTTTCAAGGCTTTGTCACGCAAAAAAGCATGGGAGAACCGGAGTGGGTTATCCCGGCCTCTGCCAAAAATAAAGCGGAGGCTTCGCTGAAGTTGTTGGACTTCTTCTACGATCAAAGCAACGACGAATTCATTCGTTTCGGTATAGAGGGGCTTCAGCATAAGATTGTGAATGGTAAGAAGATATTGTTGCCGCCGGAGGATAGCCGACCGCTGGCACTGGGTATGCGTAATCTGACGACCAAGGCCGATATGGACATCAGGATCAGGGAGACAATCCCTGAGAACATGCAGAAGATGGTCCAGGACATTTTTGCTGTCAGCACAGCTGATGCGCGTCGAATCGCTGGAGATGGACTGCCGAATACGGTGTATGAAGGCTTTCCGGATATTCAATCTCATAAGCTCTTTCAGGAGTACTTAACCAAAATAGTTATCGGCGACTGGCCGATTGAGAAGTTTGATGAGTTTGTAGACCGGTGGAAAAAAGCAGGGGGCGAAACCGTCACCAAGCGTGTTCAGGAATGGTACGCCAAGGTGAAGAAGTAGCGGAAATGGAATTAAGGAAGAAAGTGGAAGACTGACGATAGGGGGAAACCGGGCGAAGGTGTCATGAGGGCCGGACCGAGATATAATGGGAAGATACTTCCATAAGGTGGGGCTCTAACGTGATACAATCCCTCAAGAAATGGCTGAAATATAATTTGGCCAATACACAAATCCGGCTCATATTGATTCTAACCGTATCGGTTTTCCTTATTATTCTGGCCGTCAGCCTGACTTCCTACTATACGTCGAAGTCGGTGCTGCAGGAAGAGCTAAGCGAGCCGCAGCACCAGATGCTGCAGCTCAATATGAATGTGATTGATGATTCCATCAAAGAGAGCGATCAGATTGCGATCAAAGTCGCGGTGAACGGCAACATTTACAAATTTTTGACGAACGAGGTCCAAAACTCTTATGCAAACATCTCGGAGCTGTATCAACTGCTGTCGACTCTAATCGGCAGTTCCAAGTATGTCAAAAGCATCTATGTCTACGATATTGCGCGGAGCAGCTTCGTCGCTCTTCCACAAGGGTACAGCTCCAGCAAGCTGATGTTCGTCGATTCCGAGTGGGTCAGCGTAGCAGGCGAATTCGGCGATAAGATGACACTGATCAAGAAACGTCAGGTGCCCGAAGGGGCTGGCGGCAAGGGATCTGATATTACGTTGTTTCGCAAGATCGTGATCCAGGGTGAGTTCAAGGGGATCATCGCTGTCAATCTCAAGGACGAGGATTTGTTCGCGAAGCTGAATCCGCCGGTCATGAACAATTTGAACCGTATGCGCTATATCATTGATGAACATGACGAGGTGCTGTACTCCGTCTCGAATTATGCCTTCGATCAGGAGGGGATCCGGCAGGCGCTTAGTGCATTGAAGGAGGATGGCAGCAGCGACATTACGTATCAGAACCGAGAGCTGCTCGTCAATCAGCTCAAGTCACCGGTGACGGGTTGGAAGTATGTGTCCATCGTCGTGCAGGACAGCCTGCTGGCAAAGTCCAAGAAAGTGCGAAATACCGTATTATTAGTGTCCATCGCCGCACTCGGGCTGGGTGGGGTAACGATCTTCTATATCAATGCCGCTGCATTCCGTCCGGTCCGCCGGCTGAGGCAGCTATTCTCGGCTTATGACGGCAAGTCCAGCAGCTCGGAGCGCATTGATTTGGAGAAGCTGGCCGGAGAGCTGCTAAGCAATCACGCTCATCTGGCCCAACTCGTTCAGGAGTCCATGTCCGAAGCGTCCTCCAAGCTGCTCCATGATATATATACGGGCAACCTGACCGGGAAGCGGGATATCAAGGAGAAATGGAGCCGGTACTTTGGGGAATGGTCAACGACACCGGTGACTGTTGCTATTCTGTCAATCGACCGTTATGAAGCATGGTCGCAGACATTTTCTGATGGTGACCGGTCGCTCCTGAAATTTGCAGTCGCGAACATTGTCGCCGAGCTTTTCGAGCCGCAGTGTCGGATCGTCTGTGCCGATTTTGGCAAAGACAAGACAGCGATTCTACTGCAGCCGCACGTTGCTGGCTCACAGCTGAAGGGGAAACTGGTCGAAGCGATCGAAGTCGTGTCCCGCCTGCTGAAATTCTGCGTGTCGGTAGGGGTTAGCACAGCGCAAACGGATATCACCCGATTGAAGCAGGCCATGCTCGAAGCGGAGAATGCACTTACTTACCGATTATACCAAGGTTATGGGCAGGTGATCCTATTCCATGAGGTGTCGGGGCACGAAGTCACGGAGTCGCTGCCAATGGAGTCTGTGCTTAATGAATTGACCCACGCGATTGAGGCAGGCGATGAGACTGCCTCCTTGGAAGCCGTCGATCGAATCATCACACATATACGCAGTCAGTATGAGTATCCTTCAGCGGCAATTTCCTTCCTTCAGGCGACTGCGGAGCGTATCGCGCAGGTTCGGCCAGCCGAAGAAGGCGTTACCGAACAGATGTACGAGCGTTTTGATACACTTCATATACAGGATATTCAAAATGAGCTGAATACCAGGGTCATACCATTGGCGCAGCGGTTCCGCAGGTTGATCGAGAGCAAGGATTTTATTGTGTGCCAGCGCATGATCGACTATATGAAGCAGCATTTGAGTGAGCCAATCGGTATTCCCGAGATTGTTGAATCGATCGGGATCAGCAGTAGTTTGGCAAGTCAGGTGTTCAAGCAGGAAATGGGCGAGACCATCTATAACTATTTGACTCAGCTGCGGATGGAACGGGCGGCCGAGCTGCTGCTAAAGACAGAATGGCGCATATCAGAAATTGCGGTTATGGTCGGTTATCAGCATGAGAACAGTTTTATCCGCAGTTTCCGCAAATTCAAGGATATTACCCCGGGCAAGTACCGGGAGATGATGAGAACCCGGATGGACTCCTTGCTTGAGTAAATAGCAAGGAGGAGCCTCCGATTCAAGCTCGAAGGAGGAGCCATGGACAGACGACGGATCGTGGAACGACATCAACCGGAACTGAATAAATGGGACCCGTGGTCCCCTTTCTCTGTAGGTAACGGGGAGTTTGCTTTTAGCGCCGACATTACCGGCCTGCAGACGTTCCCGGAACAGTATGAGGTACCGCTCGGCACACAATCGAATTGGGGCTGGCATTACACGGGTGGGCACGGACGGTTCACTGCTAGTGATGCCGCCTATCAGATGTTGGATACGTATGGCCGCCCGGTTGGGTATCCAATGAAACCGGGGGACAAGGCCGAGGCTTATCACTGGCTTCGGCAGAACCCTCATCGCCTGCAGCTTGGCCGTATTTCCTTTCGGATATTGCTGGAATCAGGGGCAGAGGCACAAGCGGGCGATGTAACGAATATCCGCCAGCAAATGAATTTATGGACCGGAATTCTTAACAGCGAATTCTGCGTTCAGGATGTGCCGATCCGCGTGATGACAGCATCCCATCCGGTATCTGACGTCATAGGTGTACGTGTGGAATCGCCGTTGATCAGGCAGGGACGGCTGCTGGTGTTCATCCAATTCCCTGCGCCCGATATGACCCATACCGAATGGTCCAAGGCCGTGTTTCCGGATTGGGGCCATGACGATAGGCATCGGACGGTGCTACGCGAGTCGGGTGATCAGCGGGCTTTGCTGGAGAGGAGCATGGACGAGGATAGCTATGAAGTAGGCTGGGAATGGAGCGCAGGCCGGATAGAGAGAACCGGTGTTCATGAATTCACGCTGCTGCCTGACACACAGAGCGAGGTGCTTGAATTTTCCGTCGGCTTTGCCCCTCGGACACCGCAGACGAAACCTGTTGACAATATCGTGGCTGCAAGCAGGAGCCATTGGGAGAGGTTCTGGATGAGCGGCGCGGCGATCGATTTCGCCGGAAGCGCCGATCCCAGAGCGTATGAGCTGGAGCGTCGTGTGGTGCTGTCGCAATATCTGTGCGCTGTACATAGTGGCGGTTCGCTGCCGCCGCAGGAGACGGGGCTCATGTATAACAGCTGGTTCGGTAAGTCCCATCTGGAGATGCATTGGTGGCATGCTGCACATTTTCCACTATGGGGCCGAGAGAGCTACCTGTTGAAAAGCATGAATTGGTATTGTGAGATTTTGCCGATCGCCCGTGATCTGGCACAATCCCAAGGCTATGAAGGAGCGCGCTGGCCCAAGATGGTCGGTTTTGACGGTCAGCCTTGTCCGTCACCAGTCGCTCCCGGCCTGATCTGGCAGCAGCCGCATCCGATGGCGCTTGCTGAGCTGTGCTATCAAGCCGATCCGACGCGCGTGACACTGGAGCGATTCCGCGACCTGGTGTTCGAAGCAGCTAATTTCATGGTGTCGTATGCGCATCCGGATAAAGAGAAGCGCGTCTATAATCTGGGGCCGCCGCTGATCCCGGCGCAGGAATGCCATTCTATGCAGGACAGTATAAACCCGCCGTATGAGCTGGAATATTGGAAGTACGGCCTGGAAATCGCTGCACGCTGGGCGGAGCGTCTGCAGGTAGCGGCCAATCCGCTATGGGCAGAAGTTGCCCAAGCAATAGCCGAGCCCCCGCAAGCGGACGGTGTTTATCTTGCCCATGAGCGGTGTGAGGACACCTTCACAGCCAAAAATCACGACCATCCGTCTATGCTGGGTGCGCTCGGTATCCTGCCGGGTACGCTGATCGACCGTAAGGTCATGCTGAACACCCTGTTGAAGGTCAAGGACGTATGGAATTGGGATTCAGCTTGGGGTTGGGACTTCCCGATGTGCGCGATGACGGCTGCAAGGCTCGGGGAGCCTGATCTTGCGGTGGATTTCCTGCTGCTGGATGCTACGAAGAACACTTATTTGACCAATGGTCATAATTATCAACGTCCAGGCTTATCGGCTTACTTGCCGGGCAACGGCGGGCTGCTGACTGCCGTTGCGATGATGGCTTGCGGCTGGAACGGCAGTCAGCAAGGATATAACCCTGGTTTTCCCCAGAATGGAAGATGGTCGGTGAAGTGGGAAGGCCTGAAGCCCTGGCTGTAGAAAATGGAGAAGTTAGGTACGCAAAATATGCCAGAGGAGGCGAGAGCATGACCAAAGGAACAGTCTGGCCCTCAGAACGGAAGAGGATTATCGATCGGCTGACAGGGCTTGAGGTTACACAGCTGACGGATTATAAAGCGCATAGCTATCATCTTTATTTTACAGAGAGCGGGTGGTATGACGACGGACAGCGTCTATTGTTTATCTCGGACAGGGGCAACAGCACAAATCTGTATAGCATGCACCTGGAAAGCGGCCTTATGACGCAATTAACCGATTACCCGGACAACGATTATCTGGATGCCTGCCTGCTGCCGGATGGGAGCGCTGTGTTTGTCAAAATCGGGAGCCGCCTCATCCGGCTGGATCTGCAGTCGTTGGAGGAGGAGCTATGGTATGAAGCGCCGGAGGGCTATCATCTTGGAAATTGCAGTGCGACGGCCGATAGCTTGTCCGTCTTAACCTGTGTACAGGAGGATATGTCGCACCGCATTCAGCTTGATCTGGGTAACGGTTATGTCGGCCACCGGGAGCTAATGGAGGCTGCTCCCAATAGTAGGATCGTACGTATTGATGCTCGCGGGGGCACTTCGGAGATTGTATACGAGACGAACCGTTTTATCACTCATATCAATGCGTCGCTGACAAAGCCATGGCTCATGACGTTCTGCCACGAAGGTCCGTGGCAGCTGGTCGACCACCGCATATGGGTTCTGAACCTACGAACAGGGAGTGTGTGGAAAATACGGGAGCGACTGGAGCCTGGAGAGAAGGTCGGACATGAATTTTTCTATCCGGATGGGGTGACAATCGGTTATCACGGCTTCCGTGCTAACGGTACCAATTTCTTTGGCAGCATCCGTTATGACAATACGGGGATGCAAGAGACGGAATTCGCCTTCGATACTTGGCATGGGTACGCGGATGGCTTGGGACAGGTGGTTGTAGATGGCAAAGGTGCAGTCAAGACGCTAAGTATGTGGCGCATGATCGATGGTGTGTATGATGGCCCCCGCATGCTGTGTGAGCTGCGCTGCAGCTTTCATTCACAGAAGGTGCATGCCCACCCGCGTTTTGACGCGGACGGAAAGCGACTGCTGTTCACGAGCGATAAGAACGGTTATGGGAACCTCTACTTGGTTGATATCCCGGACGATTTCACCGCTTTGCCACTGTTCACGCCTTGAACAGGAGAAGGAGACACGAAGAGATGCCAGAGCACATGGATGGACTGCACAGAGATAAGCTCGTGATGAACTACCCCGCTTCATGGTGGCGGAATATGTGGCGCGAAGCCCTGCCTTCGGGCAACGGCATACTGGGCGCGTCCGTATTCGGCGGCGTACAGGAGGAAACAGTGCTGCTCAACCATGCTCGGTTGTGGCATTGGGGGCGAAAGGATGAACTGCCGGATGTGAGCGATACGCTTGCCCAGACCCGCCGGTTGATGGACGAGGAGCGTTATTCCGAGGCCAGCTGGCAGCTGGCTGATGCATTGAAAGGACGAGGCTACGAGACGCGGCTTGCCTCCCGATTCCCGTTGGCTGCAATCAAGCTGGTCATGCCCTGTGGCAGCGCATTTCGCCAATACAGCCGGACGCTGGATATGGACAGCGGTGAAATAACAGTCGGATGGCTGGACGGAGCTCACCGGTATCAGCGGAAGCTGTTCGTCTCGCGTGCCGATGATGCGGTTGTCTACGAGATTGAAGGCCGCGATGAAGCAGTTGTAACGGGCGAGATCGGCTTGATTCTCCACCCAAGCGACCGCTGGGCCGATACGCCAGAATTCAAGGAACTGGAGCGGTCGGTAGAAACAGGCGCCGACGAAGCTTATGCCTGGTACGCTGGAACTAACGACGATGGGAACGATTTCGGTGCGGTAATGCGGGTGATTCCAGAAGGAGGCCGCGTCGAAGCGGCAGAAGGCATGATCCGGATCGAGGGGGCCAGACGTGTACAAGTGCTAGTAAAGGTGTTTGTCCTCGGTGAACGGTCACGGGATTGGGCCCGGCTGAAGCTTGAACTGGCCGAACTTGCTGCCTGCACCTCCTACGAACAGCTGCTGGAGCGGCATACCGCGTTACATCGGCCGCTTTATCGTTCCGCTTCTCTGATTTTGGACGACGAGCAGGAGGATCTGCGTTCCAATGAACGACTGCTGCTGGATGCGTATGAGGGAGAGGCGCCTTTGGCACTGGTACGCAAGATGTGGGCGTATGGCCGATATTTGTTCCTGAGCGGCACCGCTGCTGCGGAGGAGGCCGAGCCCTTCGGCCTGTATGGACTGTGGGGAGGGGATTATAGGCTGGTATGGAGCCATAACATGGCGAATGAGAACATCCAGATGATGTACTGGCATGCGCACGTTGGCGGTTTGGGCGAATTGGTTCCAACCTTGTTCCGCTATTACGAGGGTTTGATGGACGACTTTCGTGACAACGCGCGCAAGCTGTACGGCTGCCGGGGCATCTATATTCCGGCTGGCTCCACACCAGGCATCGGCGTGCCCAATCAGATTGTGCCGGTGATCTTGAATTGGACAGGAGCAGCAGGTTGGCTGGCGCGTCATTATGACGAGCACTTTCGATTTACCGGCGACCTGCGGTTTCTGCAGGAAATGGCGATCCCGTTCATGCGAGAGGCTCTGCAGTTCTATGAGGATTTCCTCGTGACGGACGAGGACGGATTGTACAAAATGTACCCGTCCGTATCGCCCGAGAATACACCGCTGAACTTCATGCCAATGGACGGCAAGCCTTTGGCACACCCGATGCCTACAGCGATTAATGCGACGATGGATGTGGCCATCCTGAAGGAACTGCTGCAGCATCTGATCGAAGCGAACCGGACGATCGACGGCTATCATGAGGATGCGCAGAAATGGAGCCGAATGCTGGAGCGTCTGCCAACGTATCGGGTGAATAAGGACGGCGCTGTCTGCGAATGGATTCATCCGGCCTTTGAGGACCGCTACGCCCATCGACATCTGTCGCATCTGTATCCAGTTTTTCCTGGGCACGAAGTGACGCGCGAGAGCAATCGGAGCTTGTTCGGCGCATTCGAATCGGCGGTGCGCAGGCGAGAGATTGGGGCACAAAGCGGCTGGTCTCTAGCTCATATGGCTTCAATCTATGCCCGGCTGGACGACGGTGACAGCTCCCTGGATTGTCTTAACATTTTGTCAAGATCTAGTCTTCTGCCCAATCTGTTCACGCTGCACAATGACTGGCGGGGGATGGGTGTTTCGATGAATATGCCAACGGCCCCGGTTCAGCTCGATGCCAATATGGGTTGGGTGAACGCTGTCCAAGAGATGCTGCTTCAAGTGTCGCCGAGTCTCGTCAAGCTGTTGCCTGCGCTGCCTGGACGATGGAAGCGAGGCCGACTGGCCGACTGGAGATTCCACACGGGTAAGGTTTCCTTAGAGTGGGATAGGGAAGCGGGCAAGTTTCAAGCTGAACTGATTGCGGACAGAGATACGGACACGGTTGTCAAGCTGCCTGATTGGGTGCGCTCATGCACGATATGCGGTGAGGAGATGCAGCCTTCGCCGTTCGGTCCTTCGTACTATACGTTGCGGCTGAAGAGCGGATCGCCTCCAGTCATCATTAAGGCAGTACCTTATAAGAGTTGAAAATAGCATCATTTGTATAATGGACGTCGAGATACTGGTTTGATGAATTATACTAGACCCCGTCGTCTTCAACCTCAACTAAATCAATCAGATTGCGAATGTCGCTGATGCTTAATGCATCGGCGATTTTCTCGATATGAGAGAAGTTAATGTTCTCCCGTTTGCCATTAGAGAGTTCGCTAAGTGCTGCGACTGGTTGAAGAAGATACTACTACAAAGATTTGATGAATTATCAGAAGCGGTTGAGCATTTGCCTCAAATTGTTGATTTAAGAATGGGTAGAGGTCTTTTTATGGAAGTGGGTTGAATTACAGGGGCATTTGTAACAAGCTTTGTTATCATAGGCATTGTCTGTTTGATCAACCTGACTTTATATAGAAAAGAAAGTAGGGGAACCGTGTGAAGCTGCCGACTGATGAAGCTATGTAATCGCTGTGGTGCCAAGAGTAGAGAACCAAGGCGCAATTGAGGTAAGATAAACTTGCTATATCCAGCAGGACAATCCATAGAACATGGTATTCAATTAAATTTTATGATTTTTCAAATTGTAATAATTCACCTATATCAGAAATTCCCAATGCATCGGCAATACGTTCCATCTGTTCAAGATTGATTTCTTGTCTTTCATTTCTACAGAGCTCGGATATAGCCGCTTGTCTAACATTAGCTTTTTTAGATAGCTCTAGCTGTGTCATATTCCGTTGTTTCAAAACATCCTTTAATTTTACCGATAATTTCATCATAAAAATGAGCCTCCAAGCAGGCCTTACCATTTTTTTGTTAGAATGCAACTTCACTGTTGCTGGGCATTTTTACATTACATTATATCGCATTTGACGATGTAGGCAATGTGCAATCAACTTAATTTAATTAAATTAAATTAAATTAATTAGGCACCCAATTGACGGGTGCTTTTTTCTTTTCCTATAAAGATGGAAGGATTAATTGATCGATTCGATCCACGCTACTGCTTTATTTCTGCTACATCGGTCGCCAAGTCGGATTCGATCAATTTAACCATGTCTGAAGGAGCAATATCTAGTGGCTTCGCTAAAGCAAAAATCGTATTAATAGTAGGACGGCGCTTGCCACGTTCCAGAAGACTAATATAAGTTCGATCAAGATTGCTGCGAAAAGCTAATTCTTCTTGGCTTAATCTCTTTTCTTCTCTAATTTTCCTCAAATGCCTTCCAAAACAGGCCTCAATATTCACAAGCTACCAACTCCTTGAGGCCATTATTTCCATTCTTGAGACAAATGGTCTACGGACTATGGTCACATAAGGTAAAATGTGTTAAAATTTATGTGACTATAGTCGTCGGTTATTTCCGAGGATATTGATTTTGAAGTACAAGAGAACAGGGGAAAGATGGGTTCAAGGGTCATTTGATCGAAGCAATCTGATCGAGACTTCACGCCATACTTTTGACCGAATGGAGGTAAGCGTGTATTCAGAATCAGTCCTATGAATTATTGTCATATTGTCGGTACTGTCATGAAATGGCTCATAAGCGAATGGAACTGTCGCGAATTTTTCTGAATCAAGGTATGTATGAATCATGTATATCTTTAGCATATTTAGCTGTAACAGCAATGCTCAAAGCTTGCCATGTTAATGAAACCAATGAACTGCTGCCAATTGATATTCCTTTCGAAGCGTTGTTGAATTACTCACGGATGAAACACTTATTGGACATGGATGCAGAATTGTTATTATATTCTATTGGATATCTTTCCATTCACTACGATAGCATTTTCATTCGTCAACCCTCTGAACAGCAAATGCTTAATTTGCTGACCAAAATCGATATTCTCATGTCATCAATAGAGAGTATTTATCAACGCCAATTCATATATGGAATAGAGTTTTAAAATATAGAGCGTGTGCGGGAAAACATCGGGGCATTTCCGTTTCTGCCGAATGCTACGAGTTTGATGGAGCAGTTCCTGGATGAGCTCATTATGGATAGTCCTGAAAAGGCTTTTGAACGTTCAACCCGTCCACGCGGCTCAGGCGATTATTACCAGAATAAGCTGGTCAGCAAAAATGTGCTGGTGGGATCATTAAAGGATAAAGCCGACCCGGATCTAAGATGGTGTCTTGAACAATCGTGCCGTGAGCGTTTGATTTATTGAGGTAAATCAAACGCAGACAAGTTAAGTATGGAGCTCAGTTGTTTGTTTTCAAATTGACAAATACATGAACTTGCTGGTCGATTTGAGCTAATAAAACTTGTTCAAGCAGCAGGTATTTTCGTGATCACGCTGGTTCCTACTACAGCCGCGAGTCGTCCTGTCTTGGCGGTATGGATCTATACGGGCGGCTGGTCCATCTCTGCCATCTGTATGATCTGGTTCTTTTACTTGGAAAATTTCACGCTCAATTGGTGGAAGGCTTACGGGGAGCCTTTGATTCCGAGCCTGTTCATGGGTCTTTTTATGGAAGTGGGTCGGTTTACAGGGGGATGGATGACGAGTTTTGTTGTTGTAGGGATTATTTGTTTGATTGTGCTGACTATGTATGTAGAGCTGAGAGTGGGGAAAGGGTTGGGAGCGTCGAGGAATGAAGTTATGCGATAAGGATTGAATGCTATGATTTCTCAAATTGTAATAATTCACCTATATCAGAAATTCCCAATGCATCGGCAATACGTTCCATCTGTTCAAGATTGATTTCTTGTCTTTCATTTCTACAGAGCTCGGATATAGCCGCTTGTCTAACATTAGCTTTTTTGGATAGTTCTAGCTGTGTCATATTTCGTTGTTTTAAAACTTCCTTTAATTTTACCGATAATTTCATCATCAAAAAGATCCTCCAAGCAGTTTATACAACTTTTTTGGAATGTATTTACACATTATGCGCAAACGTATAATACGATATTCTATTAAATGTACTAATGTCTGGGAGGAGAAATATGGATAGTGGTTTTACAGCTCAGTATGAACTATTAATAACAGAAGAAGAGACGTTAATTGAAAAAATTAAGACCTGTGAATCATGTGTTGTAGCAGTTCTTGATGCTATTGTTCAGAATGGAGATGGTTTCCATGCTATTACAACCGAAGAAATACTTACATTGATACACAATATAGGTAGTTATTTCCATACAGAGCTATTGCACTTGAGATTAGAAAAAAGTATTTTAGCCTCAAGCGCTACCCAGGTAGATATAAGCTGTATATAGCTAAAAGCGTGCTACGATTAACAAAATGATGATGGGCCTGATAACGTCACTGTTGTTGGGCATCTTTATATTACATTATATCGGATCTGATGACGTTGGCAATGTGGAATCAACTTAATCAATTCAGTTAAGCATCCAATGGACGGGTGCTTTTTCTTTTCATGGAGAGCTAGCTCTATTTGGCTACCAGATAGTCATTTGAAAATGAAAATGTCTTGTTAAGATCTGGGGGATGCTTATTTAGTTATCTGTATTTTATAGGGAACGTAATGGTTATTATTTTTACGCAAAATTATCTTCCCTCACTGAGCATTTTTAAATTTCAAATCAAACAAATATATGACAAAATCAGGGCAATTTAGATAAATGTGAAAGGATAGGGGGCTTTTTGTGTCGAATATCAATATAGACACTTTGAACTAATATTTAGATAAGAACGGGAATTATACTAAGAATTTATAAGGTTATTAGATACATTCGGGAGTGGGTATAGGTGGGTTTAAGTATTTCAGAATCATTAATGGATGCATACACAGAATCTATATTCAAGCTAATTGAAAACCCATTAGGGAAGTTCGATTTTCATAATAAAAATACTAGAATAATCATAGACATATTAAATGGAAATAACAATGGTAGAGGTATTATTCTCCATCATGGGACCAACATAGCTCTATACTTAGCAATAGCAATATCGACATATAATGTCTTTCTAAAAGACGTTAATGATAGTTATTCATTTTTGAATGATCTTAAAAAAGAAGATTTAGTCATTTATGGCGATAGGAGATCTAAGTTTATTGAAATAGATAATGAAGGAAGAGTAGTTATTGAAACAATAGAAAGGAAAAATCCTTATACTACTCATATTCCCAAGATATTATTCTTTAAGCTAAAACCATACAATGGAAATGCAAAAACCTTAGATGGTAGAGGCATGAAAAGAGGTTCTCTAGCAAAATATAATTTTTTAGCAGATGTATTTAGTCTTTCACTTGATGAATTGAAAAATACATATAAAAAATCTATTCTCATAGTTTGTGAAAAAGCTGATGCGGATAGATTTATGGACAATTTCAAAATTAGTCTTGAAAGTCAGAAAACATTCAATTTTGGAGAACTATTTCCGACTGCCTATTATCCATCTTCAGGCGAACCTGTGTATTACTCTGGTAATTCTTCAAAACAAGATCCAGTTGTCAAATTTGTTGGTAAATTATCAACAGCCAGAGAATTGATTATAGACGATAAGAATATAACGACTTTATTAGTGAACGGAGTAAACTACTTTGGAAATGATTCGTCAGAGATGAGTAGCATATACAACAGAAAATCACTTCAAAACATAATAATGATGGGGGAATTATCGAAAGGAATAAATTCGTTAAACTACGAAACATATGAAAACGTTGATGTATACGGTTGGACAAAGAGCTCAATCCTTGAAGAGATACCAGATATCAATGAGTCCGTAAGGGACTACTTTTCAGATGAAAGCAAAAGGTTGTATGAATTTGTAAATAACTTTGTTAATGGAAACGTGGAAGTTTCAGAAATTGATGATAAATTGGAAGAAGGAGTCTTCCTAGAATGTAAAAAAGCTTTGTTCAGAATATCTAAATCCAACGGCAATAATGAAATTGAAAATTTTATTACTAAGGGTTTTTCTTTGCTTAATCTGTTGCAAAGATCTATATTCCCAATAGAGATTATGAATAGTCTTATTACAAACGGGAAAATTAACGCCTTATCGCCTACTTCAATTCTATCGGAACTTAAAGAGGAAATAAACAAACAAGTTATTTCTGAGGTCGTTAATGATATGTCTTACGTTGTAGCTAGTTTATCGAACATGATGAATGCATTCTATTCAAGTAATCCCAAGTTTGATTTTTTGAAACAAGTTTTGTCAGAGAATTTAGACTATCAGAAACTTATAGCAATTGTAGTCCCTAAAAATTATTACGCCCAAGTCTTTCGTGAATCAATGCCTGAGTCAGTGAAGGGAATTTTTGGGGAAATAGATTTTCTCACACCACATAAATACAATTCTGAAAAGCTTTATGACCGAGTTTATTTTGTGGGAGTCTTTGATTGGAAGACATTAGAGCCTTATGCATTAAGTAATGCTCGAAGTGTCAATATAATTATCTATAAGAACGAAAAAAATCTATTCAGACAGGTTAGGTCATTAAGTGATAGCAACTTGATAAAATTAGAAGGTATCAGTTTAATCGCCCCTAAGATTAAAACTGTGACGTCCTTAACTAATGAGCCTGCCGTTTATGAAAGTGATGAGTTAAATGTAGGGATTGAACTTGAAACTTTAATGAGTAATAGCGTGGGTGCTATATCAACACTGAAGACAATAGAATCAAGCGGAAATCAAATTGCTGAAATCGTCAGAGTAGCCACGCTAGAAACAGGCGAACGTGTTTATTTTACAAGACATTATACACCCTATGTTTTTGAGAGCGAAAAACAGATTGTAATTGAATCGGATGTTTCATCACTGAATCCTGGAGATATGATTATTTTTACTAATTATGATTCCGGGACACAAGATATTGTGGAACGAATTATGGAGAAGATGATAAAAGAAAATAAATGTGACGAGCAATTTAAAGAGTGGCACCAAAAGTCTATTTACTGGAAATGCATTCTTAGAGAATATATGCATGTTCACGGACTATCCTTCAAAGATCTTTCAAATAAAATGCATGAACTGGGAACTGGTAAACATGAAGTGACTTTGCGGACGTGGCTAGATGAAGATAGTCATATAGTCGGCCCTCGTGATAATGAGTCCTATTCAGCAGTTGCTCGACTTACATGTGATCAAAAAATGCTGGAAGATCCAGATTCATATCACAACGCTTCTAAAGAAGTTCGTTCAATGCGAATTAGAATCCTCAGATTTATTGCAACCAGCATCAAAAGGTCATATGGAAGAAATGAATCTTTATCCGACGAACTTTTTTTGAATTTATCAGAGGATATCTCAAAAATGTCCATTTTAGGGCAGATTGAGAATATTTTAGACGTAACTGATATGTCAGTCCCATCCCATTTTGCAAACAGACCCCTTAATATCTAAACAGGATTGGAGTATGTCATATGGAAAACAAAACTGAACTTCTAAATGTTCGTGCTGAATTGATTGAAGATTTAAAAAGGGAACTATTAGGTCCAGGGTCGGAGTACTCTATCCCGGATAAAGACCATGAAATTATTACTGACTTACCTGAAATTCGATACAGTACTGGAGTTCTTTTTCCTCAAAAAAACCCTATAAGTTCAGACAACAACGAGCTTCCCGAAAAAATGAATAGCTCTCCTGAGGACTTAGAAGACGAGGAAATAATTGAAAATGAAACTAAGGACGAAATTGTAGAGAAAAAAAGATATTCGGGTAGTGTAGCCGAGGATACCGATGTGGGAACATTGGATGAGGATATTGGTCTATCTATGCAAAACATGCCTTCATCAATGGGGTTCACCTTTTTTGTGAAAGGAAACGTCAATAGACTACGTTTTACTGTTTCGTTTGGTACATATAGAAACGCTATATTAGAAGACTGTATGTTGCCTTTTCACCCTGAAAATCCTGATGATTATGCTATCCCATACAAGGTTGCGGAAATAGTGAAATATTCCAAAGAAATAGGCGTGTTGACTCTAAAGAGTAGACTGAAGCGTAAAGACGTTGGTCAAATTACTAAGGATGAAGAAATGGATGATCCTTATCTTATCGATTGTCTTTATAGACTAAGCAATCAATTTGAAAAGGGTTTTGTTCGAGAACCACATCAATTACAAGTTAATGTGGCACTTAGTGATAAGGATGTTTACGAAAAGCCCGGAATTGATGATAAAGAAATTAAGATGGTTATACTTAGAAAAAAACATATTGGAGGTATACAATCTATTACAGCCTTGTTGGTGAATACTCATCAAGGAGGATATAACGGTAGGAACTCAATTATGCAACCAGTAATAGAAATATCCACCGTTGAAAACCCAGATATACATTTTGAAGTATATTCAAATAGAGAACATGCCAATAACAACGATTCTGAGGAAAAATCGTTGGAGTTATTATACCGGGATAAAAAGATCTATGCTACAGGTCACGGTGTCTCCGTAAATTGGAATGTAGATGATACGGGTCATGGAAGTATTACGACAGAGTATATGCCGACTTATGAGGTCCCTCAAATGGATTTTGATATTAGTCGTAAAAAAGTTGATAATAAAGCTTTTTCTATGAAATTCTTATCTGATCTGGATAACACCGATAAGAAGGACAAAATAATAAGCATGCGAACATTAGTAGATGCATATGCCTCATGGATTTCGGATATTCAGGAAGAGAGTAAGAGAATTGATGACCGATACAAGGATACCGCAAGAGGGCATATCTTAGATTGTCTGGATTCTTGCAATAGGATGTACTATGGGTTAGATTTACTTGAAAAGAATGAGGAAGCTTACGTATCGTTCCAACTGGCTAATCGTGCTATGTTTATGCAACGAATTCATGCTAGGATACAAAAAAACGACTACTATCCCGATGATTCGGAATTACAGAATACTATGGCCTCATTAAATTATTATGACTGTGACGATAAAGAACACCAGTGGAGACCGTTTCAGTTAGCGTTTTTGCTTTTGAGCCTTCGGTCCATCGTAGAACCAGAGTGCAAAGAGAGGGATTTGGTTGATCTAATCTGGTTTCCCACTGGTGGAGGTAAAACCGAGGCTTATCTCGGTTTGACAGCAGTCACAATATTTTATCGTCGACTTACTGATCTTGAGAAATCTGGTGGTACGACAGTTATTATGCGATATACGTTAAGATTGTTAGCGGCGCAGCAATTTTTGAGAGCGGGGACACTAATATGTGCCTGTGAATCGATCCGTAAAGATTGTGAGAAAAGAAGGGAGTATCCATCGTACAAGTTAGGAAAAGAAAGAATAACAATTGGTTTATGGATCGGTGGAACGCATACTCCTAATAAAAATGAAGATGCTAGAAAACATTTAAAGAGTTTACTCGCAGTTAATAAAAATGATTTAAGAGAAATGAAAGATAGACATAATAAGTTTCAAATATTAAAATGCCCATGGTGTGGAACTAAACTTGTCAAAGACGTTGATTCAACCACTGGAAAGTTAATAGGTGAGTGGGGCTACCTGATGCAAAACGAAAAACGTTTTCGGATGTTTTGTTGTCAAGAGGGTTGTGAATTTGAAACGGCACTGCCAATTCAAGTCGTTGATGAAGAACTTTATAATAATCCACCGACATTATTGTTCGGAACAGTAGATAAGTTTGCCATGTTACCTTGGAAGAACGACGCAGGTAGTTTTTTTGCTACTTCATCCCTTAATAGAACGCCCGAGCTTATTATACAAGATGAACTTCATCTAATATCTGGTCCTTTAGGAACAATTATAGGTTTATATGAAACGGCAATTGACGCGTTATGTAGCTCAAAAGGTTTGAAACCTAAAATAATAGCTTCCACAGCTACGATAAGAAGGGCAAAGGATCAAGTTTCAAGTCTTTATAATAGGGAGGTTAAGCAATTTCCTTCCCCTGGTATTGATGCGAATGATTCCTTTTTCGCATATGAAGCAGATAAAATTGAAAAGCCAGGTAGGATGTACGTTGGAATTATGCCTTCCGGGAAAACAAAAGCGATGATGGAAGTCCGTACAATTGCAGCGTTGCTACAACGCGTGCATATGATGAATCTCCCATATGAAATCAAAGATAAGTTTTGGACCTTAGCGGTATATTTCAACAGCTTGCGTGACCTAAGTAAATGTATGACGTTGGTCGACGATGATGTTAAAGATTTCATCAGAAGAACAGCACAAAGATTTGGAAGATCAAATTCGGCAAGACCAATTGGTTCAGCAGACGAACTTACCAGTAGAATATCAACTTCTCAGTTGAATGAGACATTAGAAAAATTAGAACAACTGGAATACAGTAAATCCAATCAAGAGGAGAAAAAATATCCGATTAATGTTTTGCTAGCGACAAATATGATATCTGTAGGTGTAGACGTGGCTCGTCTCAATGTTATGTTGCTGGTCGGTCAACCTAAGTTGACAAGCGAATATATTCAAGCATCAAGTAGGATCGGGAGAACTTACCCAGGTGTTGCATTTACATTGTATGATGGATCAAAAAGTCGGGATCGATCACATTATGAACAATTTAAGGCCTACCACGAATCTTTTTATAAATATGTGGAGCCGACTGGTGTAACACCGTTCTCCAAACCTGCAAGAGACCGAGCATTACATGCAATTATCGTGTCATTAATGCGTCACAAATACGGGATATCGAGAGATACTGATGCAGCAATGTTCGTACAAGGCATGGACGGTATTAAAGATATCGAGAGCTATATATTAAGCAGAATAAAAGAAATTAATGATAGATTGGATTTTGATTTTACGGATAAAACTAACGAAATATTGAAAGAAATGAGTGAATTTTGGAGTGATTGGAAATTAAAGGTTGAAATTACCGAGGGTAAGAACTTTTACTATGGTGATAGATATATCGCAAGTGAACCGCCATCCGACAGCAAGAGGCTTATGAAGGCCTTTGGACAAGAGAGTTCCGATGCTGCGAAAGAGACTTTGACTTCAATGAGGAATGTCGACAGAAGTGTGAGGGCGGGATTAATAATCTGGGAGTGATTTGAATGGCAGAATTAAAACAACAACGTGATATTCTCGATCTAAACAAGATTACTCATAGCGTTCGTAGTGCTCAAGCAATTTTACAGTATGGTGTAGGGGCAATGGTTGATTTTCCAGATCAAACTCTTATGACTGCTGCTCCAGAATACTGGGGAGCTAGAGTAATTCAAATTCATGATGAACGGCTTGAGAAGGCATTGGAGGTAGATTACTTCGGTTTGCCAGGGGGTGATGAGTACCATTGGGGAATTGCGTATACTAGATTTCCCCAATGGTATTTCTGTCCAAAATGTCGGAGATTTGAACCATTAACACAGTGGGTGAAGGAATATAAAAACAAAGCTTCTCAAAAACAGAAAGAAAGAGATCCATATATGAAGAGGCCGAGATGCATGGAGTGTAAGCAAAGTCTCGTGCCAACACGTATTGTGATCGCATGTGAAAAAGGCCATGTAGATGACTTTCCCTGGGTGAACTGGGCCCACCACAATAGTTTCGTTGGCACCAAGTCTATCTGTTCAAACCCCCGTATGCTGTTTAAAACAGGGGCGACGGCTTCAGCTGGTCTCGAAGGACTTGTAATTGAATGCAGCAACTGTAAAGCAAAAGCAACCCTTTCAAATGCCTTTAACAAAGATGCAATGGAAAAGATGGAAAAAAAGCATAAAGGTAGCTATGAATGCACAGGAAATATGCCATGGAAAAACAAACAAGTGGATTGTGGCACCTTCCCAAGGGCAATGCAAAGAGGTGCCTCCTCTATATACTTCCCTAAAATTGTTAGTTCGCTTGTCATCCCTCCCTATTCAGATAAGATCAATGCCCAAATTGAACAATCTAAGGTATATAAAGATTGTTTGGTTTTCATTGCTCAATTTGAGGGGGAGGAGATTGATCATTTAATTAAAGCTCGATTAGACAAATGGTCTAAAGATATGGCTTTAGAAATTTATGCTGATGTCAATGTTATCAATCATATTATTACAAGGCGGTTGCTCAATAAGGAAGATGGAGCAACCAATATTGAAGCAAATAGTATGCAATATCGTATTGAAGAATATGAGGCATTAACTGGTCGAATCACAAGTAACGATCTTGATGGAAATGATTTTTTGAGAGAAGAGACTGATATACAAAAATATGACATTCCGTATCTAAAAAGCGTTTCACTTATTCATAAAATCCGAGAAGTTCGGGCGCTTACAGGTTTTACACGAATTAACCCTCCAGATTCTCAACAATCAGGAGAACAAATACCTGGTTTTATCTCAATTAAAGAGCAGGAAACCAGATGGTATCCTGCCTATGAGGTAAGAGGAGAAGGAATCTTTTTCGAATTTGATAACAAAGAGATTGATCAATGGGTTAGGCAGTATCCTCAAGTTAATCATAGGGCAGATATATTAAATCACAATTTTGAGAAATCGTATCAAGGCAGTGTTACCACTCGGCAAATAACGCCCAAGTATGTGTTACTTCATACCATTTCTCATTTATTAATAAGACAACTTAGTTTTGAGTGCGGCTATACGGCCGCTTCTCTACGTGAACGAATTTATTGTGACATTGACAATAATGAATACGAGATGTCTGGGATTCTGATTTATACTGCGAGCGGCGACTCAGAAGGGACACTTGGAGGGCTAGTTCGACAAGGTTATTGGGATTGTTTGCCTCGAACTTTCAAAAAGGCCATGCAATATGCGGAACTATGTTCAAATGATCCGGTTTGCATTTCCAGTGTAGGTCAAGGGCGTGAAGCTTTAAATCTTGCAGCTTGTCATACTTGTGGATTGCTTCCTGAAACAAGTTGTGAGGACTTCAACGTATTTCTTGATAGAGCACTTGTTATAGGCACTTTTGAGAATAAAGAGATAGGATTCTATAATGATTGGTTGCTTAAATAATTGTACTCCTAATAGTTTGTGCAGTATACCTTAAAAGCTTTGGATTCACGATATATCTGTATTTATTGATAATAGCACTTGGTACAGGATATAAGTCTTAAATGTCGTATTTCTGTATCTTACATGAGTTCATGAATTTTTTCAACAGACCATAAAGGGTGACTACTATGAGAGTTATTGATAGACAAATACTTAAAGAACTAGAAAGTAATCTAAAAAAAGAATTGAAAAAAGGTGATAGTTATTTCATCGATTACATAGTGGCAAATTATTTAAAAAATGGTTTGAAATTTCACCTTTTGATTATGAAATCCGGCTTTATAAATGCAATGAGTCTGCAACAGATTCTCGAACTAATAAGTTCAATTCTCAGCAAGGATAATTACGATGATCAGATTATCGAGGATTTAGTATTTATTCACTACTTGATGGAGAAAAGAAACTTATATGATGCAGAAATTGAACAAATATATAAAGGTAATAAAAAGGGATTAAGCATAGAAAAACTGTTTGGCTATATCGATCATTTAAAATATGGGATAGATAGCTACGATGAATTGTACGGGCAAAAATATCCACCAGAAATACTAAACTCACATTTCGAGCATGTGCTTGATTGTATGAATGAGTTCATTGATGTTATCCGGGCATATAACATTCCACAAGGTGAAATAAGTAATACTTACTCAAAAGCGAGTGAAGAGCTTTGTAAAAGGATTTCAAAAAAAGGGGCGATTAAAAGTAATCTCAACACCTTGATGATGGAACTGATAAGAATAAAAAGAATTGAAAACTACAAGCATGAAGAAATTATTGTCGATCAAGTCTTTAATAAATCACACAACATCCACTACTGGAGGAAATTAGAGATATATCGAGATTTAAATTATCAGCGTCAATATAATGAAATTGCTGAAGAAAAAGAGATCCACCTATATAAGGAAAGTGGATTTATTAAAGAACTGTCTAAGGAATTGCTTTATATGGATGAGTCAAAGGATATAGATGTTTATGTAGAAATAGAACAGTACAAGGTGAAACAAATTTTACAACCTCTATATGGTGATCTAAGCAATAATTTTATTTACAATAAAAGATCATATAATGTGGAAGAGCTACTGGATGTGTACAAAAAAATATTAAAGCTAGTACTTCAACAACAATTAAAATTTGAGGATGGTCAAAAAAACATTCTATTAAAGTATGGAGCAAAAGGTCTACTCCGGAGATTGGGTTTGGCCAATCAAGAAAAAGACCTACTGGAGCTTTTTTCATTTAATATTGATGATCGTCGAGTCCCATCACATGTGGTTCACTCTAAGCCCTTAATTCGAGTAGGCCAGATATATTATATTATCCCGTATTTTATTGAAAATATTTCTGTTGAGTCTTGCATTGATAAAATCCTTTCTACCGAAGTTGAATTAATCACGAATAATAATGATGCAAAAGGCTATTTATTTGAGAGCCAAATTAAATCCTATTTTGAAAAGTTAAATATTAATCTTTACCAGATTGCTAAGGATGATAAATATGGTATCCCTGAGATAGACGGTTTGTTTGTATTGGACGAATATATATTTATATTCGAGGCAAAAGCAACGATTAAACCAGCCAATATAATGGAGGCCTACAATAATCTCAAGGGAAAGGTTTATGAGGGATATAAACAATTAGAATTACGTACTCAAGTATTATTAAATATCGAACAAAGAGACATCATTGGTAAGAAGATCGGAATCAATCTCAACGAGAAGAAAGTAGCTCCATTTTTATTGATGAATCATTACTTTTTTAATGGGTACCAGGAACTTAGTTTTAATTTTGAAGAGTTGGATAGTACGCATATCCCGATTATTGATTTCTTTACATTAAAAAATAGTTTGGAGTTTAAAAGACTTCCTTTTTGGGAGTATCATCAAAGGTCAGATTCTTACAAGTATAGTGAAGTAACATATACAAGAGCAGATGAGCTTTATTCATATATGCTTAATCAATATAATGGTCTAATTGCAGAAGAGGAGCCGTTTTATCAAATTACTGAGGAATATATTCGTGCTTTGATAGCCAAACCTGTTAGTATATATAACAATAATAAGTTCAACAGTTTCTAGTGAAGAAATACTAGATAGGGAAGGATTCGAATATGCTACACCTTGAGATTTTTAGCAATATGAATGAAAAAGACAGAATTACGAATACAAAACCAATTGCGATTGATTTGTTTGCGGGTGCTGGTGGAATGAGCGAGGCACTAAAGACGGCTGGATTTGATGTACAGGGTGCTATTGAATATGACAAAGTATTTGCTTCGACATATGAAAAGAATCATGGGCATCATGTGTGGATAGACGATATCCGCAAGGTAAGTTGTGCTGAATTTGGAGAGAAGTATAAAATAATACCAAGAGAACTAGATTTATTAGCGGGTTGCTCTCCTTGTCAGGGATTCTCAAAGCAATTCAGTTATAAAAATAACAAAAAGAACGAAGAAAATGCCCTCTTTACAGAAATAGAAGCAGATGAGAGAAGAGAGAAAAAGGAAGATGAACGGAATCTACTAGTATTTGAATACCTGAGGTTTGTGCGTTACTTTTCCCCTAAGTATATACTTTTTGAAAATGTTCCTGGAATACTATCACATCCTCAGATTTTTAATGATTTTATTGCGAAATTAAAACGCAAACAACAGAATTACCCTGGATATTATATACAATTTAATACAATCAATGCGGCTGACTATGGTGTTCCTCAGCGAAGAAAAAGGTTCGTATTAATCGGCAAGCGGAGGGACCTACATGATGGTGAACGTATTGAAAACATATACCCAAGGGCTACACACTGTAATCCTAAAAAGACAAATGAGTCTGAAGGTAGAAATCCTTGGGTCTCTCTCAGGGAGGTAATTGGGCATCTGCCACAAATTCAAGCTGGTGAGACACATGCTGCAGATCCATTACATTTTTCTAAAAGAATATCACTTGATAACAAAATTAGACTTGAGCATACACCTCATAACGGCGGGGGGAGGAAAGATTGGCCAGAGAGCCTGTGGCTAACATGTCATAAGCCAGATAAAGAGAATGTAGGGTATGGCGATGTATATGGCAGAATGAACTATGACTTAGTATCCCCGACCTTAACGGGGGGATGTTTAAGTGTAGCAAAAGGAAGATTTGCCCATCCCGACCAAAACAGGGCTATCTCTGCTAGAGAAGCGGCCATCATTCAGACATTTCCAATCAACTACGTATTCAATGGAACCAAAGAACAGATAGCAATGCAGATAGGAAATGCAGTACCTGTAAAGATGGGTTTAGCTTTTGCCAGTAACATAATAAAAGAAATAAATCTCATTAAATCCGAAGTTAAAATAACGAATAAAGCAATAGAAACAAGGGAATTTCAAAATGTAAATTAAGAAAAAAAACAGCTCGCAATATATATTGAACTGCGACCCGCAAGAAATACACTTTGAAAAAAAAGTGACTCTCTTTTGTAGGTTATTTGAGTTTTATTCATATTATCAAAAGAAGGTGTGACAAAGTGAGCATAAATAAGCTTTTGAAAGAAGAAATGTTCGAAACATACAAGCTCATATCATTAAGTATTAATGAAATTCAACGAAGCGAGAAGCCACTTGAAGATAAAAAGAGCTTGATGAAAGAATTGAGACATCAGTATGAAAATACTCTAACAGAATATAACGGAATAGCCTCTAGCTTCGCCAACTCATTTATGGAACATTATAAACTAACTGATCATGTAATCACCGCAAGAATCGGTAGTCCTACTCATTATGGAAACCAACCGAAAGACTACCTTTGGTCAGGTATTTCTATTGATAAGGATAAGTCATTTAGTTTTCAATATTCATGGGTTTTCCAAAAGGATGAGCTTGAAGTTACTTTTTGTTTCGGCTCTGGGGGGTCATCATCAGGTAATATCGAGGAGAAAAAGAAATTAGAGAAAGAAAGTAATATGAGAACAATGGAAAACAGATTCCTTGAAATACTTTCAAATTCAACTCATCGTGACATAGTTGAGCGGATGCTTTCACATGAGGGTTTTGTTTTAACAGCTGAATGGTTAAATGCAAAAGAAGGTCAGGAAATTTCTAGTATTGATAACTATATTGATCGAGTTCGCAAAAAGACTGGGGCCAAATCAGGTATTACCAGATATTTCAAAAAAGATGAGTTACTTTCTGATGGCTTTAACCTTGAAGAAAAGATCTATAGTTATTTTGAGTTATTTCGTCCTATTTGGGACCAAATGCATCTTTCAAATACTGATTCTCATTATAATGACTTAAAAATTGCAGAGTCCAAAACGATTGCTTTTGTTGAGGAGTATACGTCCATGAATGACATTGAAATTAAACCCGCGGTTGCTGCAATCCAAACTTATATCCAACAAAGAGGCTTCACATACCCGGAGCTCTTGATAGAAAACTTCTATCTTTCCTTAAAAACAAAGCCATTTGTCATCCTGGCAGGTATCTCTGGAACTGGAAAAACGAAGCTGGTGAAACTGTTTGCGGAAGCACTGGGGGCAACAGACTCTAACCATCAGTTCACTTTCATCCCTGTGCGTCCAGACTGGAGCGATCCATCGGATTTGCTAGGCTACAAGGATTTATCCGGCACGTTTCGTGCAGGAAAGCTAACAGAGGTTTTACTTGAAGCCTCCAGGACGGAAAACCGTAATAAGCCCTATTTTGTGTGCCTTGATGAAATGAATCTAGCGCGGGTAGAGCATTATTTCAGCGATATGCTAAGTATTTTGGAAACACAAAAATGGAAAGATGGCCGTATTATCACTGATGCTGCTATTTTCAAAGATACATTAAACACGAGTGACTATGGTGCTTTTGTGGAGGATTTGGGCATTCCGAGTAATGTGTTCCTGATTGGAACGGTGAATATGGATGAGACGACACATCCGTTTAGCAAAAAGGTACTGGATCGAGCAAATACACTGGAATTTAACTATGTGAAGCTGGATGAGTATCCATCTATAAATGGTGATATAGAGCTCGTAGATCAAGCAGCACTTCCGTATACTTTCCTTAGTAGTGACTATTTACAGCTTCAGGATGCTTTTGCCGAATATGCGGATTTGATCAAACGGACAACGGATAAGCTAGTGAAGATCAATACCATTTTGGAAGAAAATCATTCTCATATCGGGTTTCGGGTGAGAGATGCGGTCAGCTTTTATATGATCTATAATCAACGTTTTGGGCTCATGGAGGAACAACAGGCCTTTGACCTTCAGCTGCTACAAAAGATTTTGCCGCGGGTACAAGGAAGCAGCAGTTCAGTGAAGCGTGTACTTGTGGAGCTTATGTTATTTTGTTTGGGTAGACAGGGTAAAGTTGAGGATCTGATGAACGATCCATCGGAACTCTATAAACCTTGGAAAACTTCCAGTTCATCCAGTCCTATAGCTGTATACCCGCAAAGTGCCCGCAAATTAGCCTATATGCTACGGAGGTTAGAAGAAGATGGCTTTACATCCTTCTGGCTTTCTTAATCAAGCGGTTGAGTTGCTGCGTGTCAAGACGAATCTATTTGATCTTTATATTCTTGGCAAACCGTTTCATCCTACTGTGGAAACCTTGAAGCTGCATCGGGATGCTGCGGAGGACTGGGTGGATGCAACGCTAAATGTTGTCTCCCGCCATCATTTGTTGCGGATTCACGCTATCCAGGTGTTTTCTCCTGTAACAGGTGAGATGATGGATGCCAATAGCGAAAGAATACTACCCTGCTTTTATGAGACACAAACCTACCAGCTAGTAATCGAGAACAAGAGCTCACATACGCTGGAGTTTTTTCATGATCATATACATTTGCGGCAAGCTATTAAACCTCTGGGTCGTCATATTTTGTCGGGTATGCTCAATTTTCAAAATGAGATTGGCTATACGGATCTTGCGATACTTTTGGATGGAGCTGAGTGTCTGAAGGTTCAACTGGAGATTTTCCCAACGAAACTGGATTACAAATCAGACTATCAGGCCATATTGCAGGATGTTAATCAACAGATTTATAATCTTTCCTTTGATTTTATGCGGAAGACGTATCATTTAACAGGCTTGAAGGAAACCAACAATCAGAGCTTGACGGAATTTTTCGCGATTTTGCAGCATGTGTTTCAGCAGTTGGTGGATGCCATTGAAAGAATTAAAGATGCTCCACACACTCGACTTTTTAGTGAACACAAAGTTACCGATGCGGCCAAAGTGAAGCGGGCAGGGCGGGAAAACATTGCATTTTTAACTAGAAACCCTCATTACCTTATTAAAGATGATGGGCGAGGTTTCCTTGAAGTTAAGGGTACTATGTATAGACCCCAGCGTTTGATTGAGACGAAGCGAAAACTGGATTATGATACGGGGGAAAATCGGTTTTTACGATGGGTGCTTCTACGGATCGAAACCAAGCTGAAGCAAGTACACGCTCAACTGAATGGAATGGATCACAAGAAGGACTCTGTTTTATTGGACCGTATGATTAATATGCAAGGTCAATTGAGGCGCTTGTTACAAATCGATTTCCTCCGTGACGTGGGTACGATGCGACAAATGTCGGTTTCGTTGGTGCTTCAGATGGCGCCGGGCTATCGGGATGCCTACCGTATGTACCTGATGTTAATGAAGGGATTGTCGATCCAGAGTGACTTGTTTCATTTGTCTATGAAGGATATGGCGCAGCTTTATGAATACTGGTGTTTTCTCAAAATTCACGGATTACTGAGCCGGAAGTACAAGCTATTGAAGCAGGATATTATTCGGATCAATCGAAATGGGTTATTTGTAAAGCTGGATCGAACACAGGAAGCGAGAGTGGAATATGAGAATCCTGCCAACGGTGAGCGATTTGAGCTTTATTACAACACTTTGCCTCTTGAGGATAAAAAGATTCGCACTACCTTAGCACAGCGCCCGGACAATGTATTAACACTGCGCAAGCATGAGGCCAATCAGCAGCATAAGGTGTACAAGTATGTTTTTGACGCGAAGTATCGATTGAATCCGGCTTATGAAGGGACGCCGTATCATGGAAGCTATCAAGGTTTACCGGGGCCGGAAGAGGAAGATATTAATACGATGCATCGCTATCGGGATGCGATTGTGTATCAGGATAAAGGAAGCGAGAATTTCGAGCGTAGTATGTTTGGGGCGTATGTGTTGTTTCCTTATGGGGATGAGGAGAAGTTCAAGCAGCATCGCTTTTATAAAAGCATTGAATTGGTAAACATCGGGGCATTTCCCTTTCTGCCAAAGGCTACGGGTTTGATGGAGAAGTTCCTGGATGAGCTCATTATGGATAGTCCGGAAAAGGCTTTTGAACGATCTACTCGTCCCCGCGGCTCAGCCGACTATTACCAGAACAAACTGGGCAGTAAGAATGTGCTGGTAGGGTCTTTAAAGGATAAATCGCAGCTTGATTTCATCAAAAAGCAATTATTTTATCATACACCTCTAAACAACATTACAGATCATAAGCTGTTAACGCAGCTGGAATATGTGGCGATTTATCAATCCAAGAACTGGTTTGGGGCGGATGGTCAAGGCGTCTATCTATACGGAAAAATTACGGATTGGCAGGTTCTGAAACGGGAACAAATCAAGGAAAGGCCCGCCCAACGCGGCACTGAACATCGTTTGTACGTGAAGTTTGTGGTAGAAGAATGGTTGATACGGGAAACGCCCATCTTGTCTGGTGGTGTGGGTGTCCGCAGTTGTATGCTAACGACTAAGTATATGTTTGATAGAGCTTATGAACTAGCTGAGCTTAAGCTCGATACGGAAGCGCAGTTGCAAGAGTGGCGCGAGAAAAGGCGGCATGGTCGGGTGAAAGTGCAATTGGATCACGCAGATGTGGATGTGGCGAAGCGGGTTTTGGGGATTAAAGTGGTGGAATGATGGGGTGGGCCAGGGCCAGTTGCCTAATCATAATTGGGCCAAAGATTTTAACAAAATTACACCTACGCCACCTTAGGTTTAGTGGAAATCTAGATACATCCTAGAGGAGAAATATGGTGCGGAAAACTGTTGGTGTATCGAGGGGGTTGGGGGTGCTTTAAAACGTGACAATCCTCTAGCGAAAAGACCAATCTGATCCGGATAGAAAACGGACAATTGGGGTAGGGAGAGGTAATGTGCTATAGCTTAGTAATATCTGTTAATGTGCAGCATTGCTTCTGGCCTTGAGATATTAGACCATCGACGGATCATTCCCTGTAAATATCTTGCGGGGGATTAATTCAAAAGGTCTGCAAAAGCGTTTTGACTAGATTTCGTCGTCTTCAACTTCAACTAAATCAATAATTGTGCGTATGTCGCTAATGCGTAATGCATCGGCGATTTTTTCAATATGAGAGAAGTTGATGTTTTCTCGTTTGCCATTAGAGAGTTCACTAAGTGCTGCATGTCGTACGTCTGAAAGACGGGAAAGTTCACGGAGTGAAATGTTTCTTTGCTTAAGTAATTCGGGTATTTTAACAATGACTTTTTTGGACATGGAGAACCTCCGTATATTTATTGACTATACGCGATAACGTACCATATAATTGAGGTTATACTGGTACGTAAAAGCGTATAGAATATTTATGATCGGAGGAAGATAATTTGTTATTAAATCATGACGAATGGTTGAGGCAGTTACTGCTTCAAAGATTTGATGAATTATCAAAAGAGGTAGAGCATTTGCCTCAAATTGTTGGTTTAAGAATGGACTTATATAAGAAACAAATAAGAGTCAAGCAAATTATAGAGGAATCTGACAATGGGGATTTAATCGATTTACTGGATATGGTTACTTTGCTGGAGGTTATGGAAAAGGAATGGATGTATTTAAAGGGCGTTCAGGATGGGATAAAGTTGGTAACATTTCAGCAGAGTTTATGAACTTGAATCCAAGTGCAGCCGTTACCCACTGTTATCTAGGTGGTGTCATATAGTTGCCACCACCCAGAATGGACCGCCAGTGCGGCAGGTTGAACTGTCTACTCCTGACGGGTTAACGTCCTTACGACCTCTACCAGACGATCAAGGTTTTCTTCATTCGCGGGAACAACAAGTTTTTTTAGCTTGTTCAGTTCCTCCGCCGTCTCGAACCGTTGACAAAACGTTACTTTGGTTTTGCCCTGGATATCCTCAAAATCAGCAATTATCTGAAATTCATGTACAGGGGAAATATGGCGTATAACCATTCGTTCAGGGCTGCTGATTTCAACAAACATACATTGATTCGGATAATCGACACCGTTTGGACCATGCATGATGAAAGTCCAAAGCCCGCCTGGCCTGGCATCAAATTGTTGAAACGTATTCGTGAAGCCTTTGGGCCCCCACCACTTAGCAAGCAGCTCTGGAGTCGTCCAGGCATTAAAAACAATTTCGCGTGGTGCATCTATGAGGCGGGTGTGTACCGTTTCATTGCTGCCTTCGCCGTTCGTCGTTCTGGAGCTGTCATCTTTATTTAACATTGGGAATTCCTCCGCTTCATATGGTAGTTTCTTTGTGAATTTCTTATTCATTTCCGAACACCTCCTTTGGTGGCGCTGATCATTTACCGGTATCTTTACTATAAAACATTACGTTACGTCAGGTGCAAGTATTATTTGTAATTTGAATTATTTTCATGTGAAATGGATCCTGACGATTAAGTGATCACCAAGAAATTAATGAAATCATCACTCATCATTTTGAACGATTGGGTATATGATAAGGATGCGAAAATATCAGGAGTTTTGCTGCTAGAAGCGGATAAATCCGATCCGTCCAAATGCGTACAGAACTCCGTAGGCCAAGGGCTGAAGGATGCCAGCAAAGCTAATCCTGATTGGGTACGACAATTTTGCGGCGATCGCAATCCATATTTTTTAAAATCCCGCTTCGTCTTTTGCATGCATTTGTGTTATCCTTATGTATTGCGATGTGAAAAAACGTTTCCGTTATCAACAAGGTAGCTGGGATCGATAAAACTGATTTAGGGGTGGTATTCTGAGAAAGCAAAAGCCAATGTCATTTGAGGATCTGCTGAAGGATTTACAAGGCCAAAAAACGATTCAGGAAGACCCGAACCATGTTTCATTAGACAAATTGTTTAATGAATCGTTCATGAGCAAGCATTCCAGCTTCAAGAGCTTTGACGAGTTTCTAGAGAAAGGCAACTTTCAAGTAAAGACACAAGAAGATATTAATAACATTCATGACGAGCTTTTTGATCGGCATGTTGTAAGGGAAACGGATTTTGCTAGTTGGAAATCCATGCTGGACAAGGCGAATGTCGAATATTCCAGTGAATCCTGAGTAGTGATGTGCAGAGCAGATAGTGAGTAAGTAGCCACCTTGTATCTGCATGGACACGTTGAAAAGTCAAGCTGAAGCTATGCTTGGCTTTTTTGTGTTTTCATATAGTTTCCCTGCATACGCGGAAGCACGTTGAATTGTCCTCACGTATATTGATTAAAAGATCAATGAGAGGATGGTTGGTTTCATGAATTTAAAACTGTTGGAGTATGGTTACAAATTTCTACAGGAGAATAAAGGTATGCAAAAAATGTTCAAAGATATGGAAAAATTGAACAAGGAGATGGATATAATAAAAAAGGATGCAAAAAAAATCAATGAAACGAAAGGTAAGAAATGAAGCACGAGACGAACCTGCATAAGTCACTCCGTATGATCTTGTCCTAAATCAATTTCCTCCGCATAAATATGTAGTAAAGAGGAGCGTGAATACGATGGACAAGAAAATAAAGCAATATTACCAACTGAAGCAAAAGCATAAAGAGATAGAGCAAGAACTGACAGAGCTGCGCAGCGATATTTTGAATCATTGCACGGGGCTCGGCGTATCCAGGCTGGAGGTTGGAAGTTACTTGGTGAAGGTTATTCTTCAGGAGCGTAAGGAATACGATGATAGCAAGCTGTACGAAGCGCTGCCTGACCCCGAAGTATGGCGTTTGCTCTCCAAAGCGGATTCCTCCAAGATCGCCAGTCTGCTCAAATTGAACGTCATTACAGAAGATAAGATTAAGGATACTTTTTCGATTAAGAATATCTCACTGCTTCAAGTGGATAAGAAGTAAATATGACGCGTGTAAGTCCTATTTCAACAACACACGACTTCAACAGCGGCTGCTACCCGTAACCGTGTCGTCAATAACGTTCAAACTCAGGATTCAACATATAAAAGGCCGTTCCAATGATCAATCATGGACGGCTTTTTGCTGTATGTTCAAGTGCAGCAACCAATGAGATTTAGAATAAAACGCATTCATCTGTCGTTTGCCGGGAAGGAATGTGTTATGCTCGGGGAAGAACCTATATTGAACCGACAGGTGATCACGTTGATAGGATGGATATCCCGATTTCACGATTTAAAGCTGCGCACGAAATTTCTGCTTTCTTTTATTGCTGTTATACTGGTCACCGTGCTGCTCGTCGTCGCCGTCATTTACCAGGTCTCGATCAAGACGATCAAAAGCAATACCTCTGTCTATTCGCAATTTCTTAGCCAGCAAATGGGCATTAATCTGGATAAGCGGACACGCGATTTCGAGACGTTTGTGTTTCAGCAGTTCAAAGTGTCCCGGTTAAATCTCCCTGGTGAGGTGGGCAGCCAGGAGTATGAAGTTGAAGCGTTGTTCCGTGGACGTAACACGAACGACTTCATAGCTGGCTTGATGCTGTCGCAAAATTATTATCAATCCGTCCTGTTTTATGATGAGCAGGATCGGCTGTATGTTGCGGAACGCTCCGCCGGGTTGAACACGCTCAGCAAGCTGCCGAAGGGCTTCAATGTAAACGCTATCAAAGAGAGGCGAGGCCGAGCCTCATGGCTTCCCGGCGGATCGAATCTTGTCTTTATGGCCAAGTCGCTGTACAGCGGGGAAAGCAGCGCTTACGCCGGGACGGTTATAGTCGGTATCGACAGTGAGCAGATTCGCAGTATCTATACGACGGTGGATGAGCTTACGCAGGGCAGCGTGCTCGTCCTTAACGAGAACAATGAACGATTGGTCCAGGATGAGCCGATGGAATCCACGATCCGTTACTTTATCGAGCAGCGGTTGTTTGAGCAAACTGCCGATAAACAGCCAACCTTTGAGTTGAACGGCCGGGATTATATATATACGATTCTGGAGATGCCTTATGAGAAATGGAAAATTATTCAGATTATTTCCGTGGATGAGCTGACCCGTGGTACGGTAGTGATCCGGTTTTGGACGTTTACCGTTCTGATTGTGGCGCTGCTGCTAGCCTTTGTGATGGCGGCTTTCCTATCCAGACGCATCACCGAGAACGTAGGTTTGCTGCTGCAGAGCATGAGCCAGCTGTCCGTCGATTTCACGCCCAGATGGATCGTACCCAAAAGCCGGGATGAATTCGGTCTGCTGGCTGACAGGTTCAACTTGATGACGACCCGCATCAATGAGCTTATTAATACGGTATATAAAGAGCAAATGATGAAACAGCAGGCCGAGTACCGCACCCTGCAATCGGAATACAGGACACTTCAGGCACAGTTCAATCCGCATTTTCTGTACAATACATTGGAAACGATTCACGGTCTTGCCAAGCTGAAGGGCGACGAGCAGATCGGGGAAATGGTGTACCTGCTCGGTTCGCTGCTGCGGGAGAGCATCAGCAGGAAGGGCGATGTGATAGGGCTCAAGGACGAGGTGGCCTTTGTAGCGAAGTATTTGGAGATTCATCGGATTATGTACGAAGATAAAATCGAGGTCGGCTACGAAATGGCTCCGGATGTGATGGACTGCTGGGTACCCAAATTTATTTTACAGCCGCTTGTGGAGAATTCGATTGTACACGGTATCGAAATGAAGCCGGGACAAGGCTTTGTTGGCATTATGGCCTATAGGGAAAAAGACTCGCTGCTTCTGGAGGTGGCGGACAACGGAATGGGTATGGATGCAGCCACTGTCGAGGCGTTGCTGGAAGAGGATGCAGGCGGAGCAGCGGCCAAACCAAACCATACGCGGGTCGGACTGCTCAGTGTGCATAAGCGGATTCGGATGTTATATGGAGAGCAGTTCGGGCTCGAAATCAGCAGCCAGATTGGCGAGGGAACCAAGGTGCGGATTCGGCTGCCTGTACTGGAGGATAAGGAGGTAGAGACAATTGAAGAAAACAGTCGTGGTGATTGACGATAAACCGATTATTCGCAGAGCTATTGTGCAGACGATCAAATGGGAGGAGCTCGACTGTGAGGTTGTTGGTCAGGCCGAGGACGGTATTGATGGCCTGGCTCTGCTGGTAGAGAAGCGGCCGGACATCGTCATCACCGATATCAAGATGCCGGGTCATACGGGACTGGAGCTGGCGGAATGGATGCGGGAGCATGTACCACATGCCAAGACGATCCTGATCACAGGCTACCAGGAGTTTGAATACGCCAAACAGGCGATTAAGCTCGGGGCGTTCGATTTCATCGTCAAGCCGATCCATAATCAGGAGCTGTCAAGAATAGTACGAGCGGCAGCGGATAAAATCGAGGAGGAACAATCGGTTCTCCGGCAATCGGCGCTGCTGAACGACGAGGTATCCAGATTGGTGAAGCGGCATTCACATTCGCTTCCCGCCCTGCGAGGACAATGGCTGGAGAGGCGAATTAACGGGACGGAGGAGGCTCTGGAGGCTCGTGATGCGCAGCAGGCGATGAGTGAGCTTGGTATCGAGTACAGCCGCTTTGTCCTGCTGGCTTTCAGGCCTCTGGCTGGTAACGGACCACGCTTTGAAAAGCCAGCCAATCGGGAGGCGTTGGCCGAGCTTGCCGCCGAATGCTGCCGCAAAGAGGGCATGGGCACGATCACGCTGTACCAAGGTGGCGATCTGATTGTGATGTGCCAGTTCGACCGTGTCCCGATTACCCGTGAGGTTAGAAGGAAATTGAATGCTGCTGCGGTCGAATGGCTGTGGGTGGCGAAGAATACGGCAGGAGCCGAATTCCGTGCATCCTTTGGCTCCGTGTATCGGCTGCCCCAGGAGCTGGAGCAGGCATACAGAGAGGTCAGCGCACTGCTCGACTCGGGTTTCTTCCGCAGCGAAGAAATGATTTTGTCAGCGGAGAGCGAGCAGGCCGCCAGAACCCAGGTTAAATTCTCCGTGATGCAGGATATTGAGCGCTTCGAGAAGTCCATTGAGCAAATCCCGATGGAACAGCTGGTTGAGGAAACGAAGCGGATCGTTGGGCAAATCGGGATATATGCCGAAGGCAATATTACGGTAGCCAGAGGTTTGCTGGCGGAGATTTGTTTATCCGCAGCCCGTTATTATTTTCATGCGACAGGTGACGAGCTTGGCCTGGGCAAGAGCATCGACCAGCTGCTGGAGGAGGTATACCGGCTGGACAGCCTGAAGGAGGCGTCGGATTATATGACGGAGCTGGTAACCCGGATCCGTGTCAAGCTCGAAGGTGGGGAGAAGGAATACAGCCTCATAGTCAAAAGCATTATGGAGCATATTCATGAGCATTTTGCCGAGGCCGTTACGCTGACTTCGGTCAGCACTCATTTTGGCATCAGCTCGGGTTACCTCAGCCGTTTGCTGAGAACGGAGACCGGCGAAAATTTCGTCGATATTTTATCCAAGGCGAGAATCAAAGCGGCCAAGCGGCTGCTCAAGGACCCCAAATATAAAGTCAACGAGGTCGGGGAAATGGTCGGCTACAAGGAGTACGCGTATTTTTATCAGGTATTCAAGCGGATCGAGGGAAGCTCACCCAAGGAGTTCAAAAATAAAAAGTAAAGAAAACTAATAAAACCTTTAAATATTGATATGGTAAAGGCCGACACCGCGATTTACAGTAGGAACAAGAGACGGAGGCGTAGAACAGGATATGAGCAGGAGATCGGATCAAGAGGAAATTTGTACACATTTGGGTGACGATTACGATCGTTATCTTGGCGCTATCGTACCGCCGATATTTCAGAATACACTGTTCACCCGCAAGACCGTGGATCACGGCTACACGTATATGCGCGTGGCGAATCCAACCACGGAAATCGCCGAGCAGAAGATCGCCGCATTGGAATCGGGTGAAGCGGGACTGTGCTTCTCTTCGGGCATGGGAGCGATCAGCGCTGTGCTGATCAGCCTACTGGAGCAGGGCAGCCATGTGATTTATCCACTGAACGTGTACGGGCCAACGCGTACGTTCATCGCGGGTTATATGTCCCGCTTCGGTGTGGAGGCTACAGCCGTGCAGGGCTCCGACCTGCAGGAAATCGAACAGGCGATTCGACCGAACACACGGGTGATTTATTTGGAGAGTCCCTTGTCCAATACGTTCGAGCTGCAGGACCTGCGCGCCGTTGCTGAGCTGGCGCAATCCAGAGGGATCACGACCGTTATCGACAATACGTGGGCGACTCCGCTGCTCCAGAATCCGCTGCTGCTGGGAGTGGATATTGTGGTTCACTCCGCGTCCAAATATTTGGGTGGGCACAGCGATATCCTTGGCGGTGTGGTTGTCGGTGGCCGAGAGCGGCTTGCTCGTATCAGCCGTGAGGAGCGCGGCTTGTTCGGAGCGGTGATGGACCCACATCAGGCATGGCTGCTGATCCGCGGGCTGCGGACGCTGCCTGTGCGCATGCGGCAGCACGAGGAAAGCGCGCTGCGGATAGCGGCCTTTCTGGAGGCGCACCCGTGCGTCGAGCGCGTGCTGTATCCCGGCCTGCGCAGTGATCCGCAGTACGAGCTCGGTCAATCCCAGATGTCCGGGTACTCGGGACTGATGAGCTTTGTACCTAGGTGCGGCAGCGACCGGGTGCTTGGGCTGATCAAAGGGCTGCGCCTGTTCGAGGAAGGACCGAGCTGGGGAGGCTTTGAGAGCCTGATCAACTCGCCCGGTCTTTGGCTGGATGAGGAAACGTCCGTGCGCCACGGTATTCCCCGGGGGCTGCTGCGAATTTCGATTGGCTTGGAGAATGCCGAGTCGCTGATGGAGGATCTGGATCAGGCGCTGCGATCGTTATGAGCAGATGAGCAACGGATAGAGACGTCCCACGGGACGTCTTTTTATATAAAACGGGCTCCAGCTTCCTATCCAGGAAGTTAAAAAAACTAATAAAAAGTAGAAATTGCCGTATTTAAACCGCTTACATATTATTTTATACTTCAATTACTAACAACGAAGCGAATCAACCCCCACTGAAAGCGTTACCAGAAAGTGGTAACCCATATCGGTAGAATAAGGTGTCAAAGCTGGGGTTGTGCAGAAAGGAGAGACGATATGGAGGTTCACACTGCGACCATCCGTGAAAGAGAGGTTGGTAAAAAGTCGAGTCCTGGAGTTCGGGAGTGGAAGAAAAACTATGATTTGTATTTGCTTCTTCTGCCGGCTGTAGCTTTTTTTATCATTTTTGCCTACATTCCGATGGTAGGGCTGATTATTGCTTTTAAAGATTACAATATTTTTCAAGGTGTGTTTGGCAGTGAATGGTCCGGCTTGGAAAATTTCAGGGAAATGTTCTCGATTCCCGAGTTCTGGCAAATGATTCGTAACACCCTGCTGCTTAACGTGCTCGGTCTTGTGGTCGGATTTCCGGCTCCTATCCTGCTCGCGTTGATGCTGAATGAAATCCGCTCCAAATATTTCAAAAATATTTCCCAGGCGCTGCTCTATCTGCCGCACTTTATGTCATGGATCGTGCTGGGAGGGATCATCTACGCTGTGCTCTCTCCGAAATATGGAATCGTCAATGCGATTATCCGCTGGCTTGGCTTCGGAGAGATTTATTTTATGGCCGATAAAGCATGGTGGGTCGTGGTATACACCTTGGCTGCCGTATGGCAGAGCGCCGGATGGGGCACGATCATTTACCTGGCGGCGATGACCGCCATTGATCCTTCGCTTTATGAGGCCGCTTCTATCGACGGAGCGGGACGCCTGCGCAAGATCGTCAGCGTCACCATTCCGAGCATTATGCCGACGATTATTATTTTGTTCATCCTGGCGATCGGACATATGGTAAGCATCGGTATCGAGCAGCCGCTTGCACTGGGCAACCCGGTAGTCAATGAAATATCCGAGGTGATCAGTACGTATGTGTTTGCCGTAGGGATCAAGCAGGGTGAGTTCGGTCTGACGACAGCCGTCGGTCTGGTACAGTCGGTCATCAACCTGACACTGATTCTTACAGCCAATTACTGGGCGAGAAGAGCGGGAGGCGAAGGCCTGTGGTAAATTGCAGACAAGAAAGGAGGGAGCTGCATGGCTGATACTCAAAGCACAGCGGCCGGACAAAGGTCCAGAAAGCGTCTTTATCCAATCGGTGATATTTGCTTTAACGTGATCCTTTACAGTGCACTTACTTTTTTCACTTTCCTTTGTCTCTTCCCGTTTTTGAATACGCTGGCCAACGCCTTCAGCAGCAATCAGGCGATTCAGACGGGCCAGGTCGTGCTGTGGCCGATAGGTTGGCAGCTGGATGCGATGAAATCGATTATGACGGACGTTACGATTATCCGCTCGCTGTTCATTACGATTTATATTACCGTACTGGGCACGGCGCTGAATTTATTGTTTACGGTCGTTACCGCTTACCCGCTGTCACGGCGTGATTTGAAGGGGCGGGCGGTGTTCATGAATTTTATGATCATCACGATGCTGTTCAGCGGGGGGATGATTCCAACCTTCCTGCTTGTGAAAAACATGGGTATGCTCAACTCGCTGTGGGCGCTGATGATACCTGGATTGATCAGTGCATTTAATGTCATTATAATGAAGAGTTTTTTTCAAAGCTTGCCCGACGAGCTGAGAGAAGCTGCCATTATGGATGGCTGCGGCAATATCCGCTACCTGATCCGGATTGTGCTTCCCTTGTCTGGAGCTTCACTTGCAACTATCGGATTATTTTATGCGGTAGGCAACTGGAATGCATATTTCAACGCTGTTCTGTACATCGATAATCCCGATCTTCATACGCTTCAGGTCAAACTGCGCAACATTTTGCTGTTATCGCAGATGGACACGTCGCTGGAAACGATGCAGCTGCAGCAGAGCAAGTTGAGCATCATTCAGGAGTCGCTGAAGGCATCGGTCATTATTTTCGCTACGGTTCCGATTCTGATTGTGTACCCGTTCCTGCAAAAGTATTTTGTCAAAGGCTCATTATTAGGATCAGTAAAAGGCTAAAGTTGTATACGATGCGGGAGGCTGCCTGCAGCGCCTGACTTCATATAAATCTGTGACAGACAACAAGGAGGAAACGACTTTGAAAGCAACATTGAACAGGGGACTTAAGCTTTCTATGGCAGCTATGCTGATTCCAAGCCTGCTGATCGGCTGTACGGGAGGTGCCAATCCAAGCGGCTCCACGGCAGCTACCGGAGATGCCAAAAAAGCGGCCGATCCGGTTAAATTAGAGAAAGTCCGGGTATCGCTCTGGGATCGCTCCAACTCGCCAAGCGGCGAAAAGCTGACCGATTCATTGCTGGTCAAATGGATCAAGGAGAATGCCAAAAAGGAAGGTCTGGACGTTGAGTATGTCACACTGCCAAGGTCTCAGGAAAGTGAGAAGAACAGCACCTGGATGGCTTCCGGTGAATCGCCGGATATATTGATCACGTACGATTTGAATGCGATGTTCAAATGGGCTGAGCAGGGTGGCTTATGGGAATTGGACACCCTGCTCGATAAATACGGACCCGACATCAAGAAGCTGATCAAGCCTGCACTGGATTCCGCGGGTACGTACAAAGGCAAGCGTTACGCCATACCGGCTATGCGGATGAGCACGGCGGTCGGTCCATCCATGAAAATCCGTCAGGACTGGCTTGACAAGCTGAATATGAAAGCGCCTACGACGCTCGATGAGCTGTATACGGTATTGAAAGCGTTTAAGGAAAAGGACCCCGGCGGCGTAGGAAAAGACAACGTGGTGCCATGGGCGATTCCGGCGATTAATCAAGGGATGAAAGCTTTCTTCTACGGTCCGATGTGGGGCGCGGGCGTTGCGATGGACGGTCCGAAGACCGAGGTGTATATGCCGACAGGCAACTATACCGATGGTGTGTTCCATTCCGCGGTTGATCTTCCCGAGGGCAAAGCGTTCTTCGCCTTTATGAATAAGCTATACCGGGAGGGCCTGTTGTCCAAGGAATTCGTAACCGACGTCAACTCCCAGCAGTATCAACAGCATTATACGTCAGGCACAGCGGGCTTTATTGATTCCAATAATCCGGTTTGGGAAATGACTGTTGAGACGAGAAAGACGGTACCGACTGCTACCTGGGTAACGGTGGAGCCGTTCAAGAGACCGAATGGTACCCAGCTTACCTCGCTTGAATCGCAGTTCGGGCTGCTTAATCTGATTCCAAAGTCAACGAAAAATCCGGAAGCGGCCGTCAAGTTCCTGAACTTCCTCGCCAAAAACGTCGCGGTCGTGCAGAGTGGCCTGGAAGGCACGCACTATAAAGTCGATAACGGCGTGCGTACCGTGATCGATCCGGCCAAAAACGTCAAGGAGATCGATTGGTATTTCAATGACCTGAATCTGCTGACTCAAGGTTATATGGGACCTCCTACGAAGGAGCAGATTTTGCAAATCAATGCGGCTGATCCGAAGAAGGAAGAGATCGCCAAACTGATGGACCCTTACTATCGCATGTTTGAAAAATATGGAAAAAGCTATCCGGTTTTCGATACACAGCGTAAGGTTGCCGAGAAAAACGGCGTGAACATCACCAAATATTTGTACGAGAAATTGTCCAAGGTGATTATCGTTCCGAACTTTGACCAGGAGTGGGATGCTCTCGTAGCCGGCTGGGAGAAAAATGGCGGTCGTGAGTATGACAAGGAAGTTACCGAGAACCTGAAGAGCATCAACTGGAAAACGACCAATAAATAGGTAAAGGCAGCAGGAAACAGCATACAACAAGAAGTGAGAAGAGATCCGCCAAGTAGTGCAGAGGAGGAGGAAGAAGGAGCTTGTTCTCCTTTCCTCCTCTGTCTATTTATAGGAACTACAGGCTGTGCGATAACGAGATGAAGGAGAGGATAGGAATGAACGGTATCCCGTATAACAGTGCTGCCGAGATCAGGGAATTGATTGATCTGCAGGATGATAGATTGGATGAGGAATTGGCCAGATTTCGCGATGAGCAGGTGCATGGGAGGAAGCTCAGCTTCCAGGGACTTGAGCTGGGCAGACTGGCGCTGATGCTTCCGCTGTACTGCCAGCCGGATTCGCGGTATTACCACAACAGCGAGCTGCTTGCGATACTTCATGAGCTGGCGGCGGCATTTCTTGCAATCCAGCTGCCGAGCGGATCGGTGTCGTTGTACAACTGCAATATTGATTCACCGCCGGATACCGCGTTTACTGCCCATCTGGTCGCTTTGCTGGCAGAGCTGGGACGGCGCTTCGGCGGGGCGGAAACGGCGGCAATCACGGAGACGCTTGTGTTATTCATGGAAAGGGCGCAGGACAGCATGCTGTACGGAGGCATCCACACGCCGAACCATCGCTGGGTGCATGCATCTGCGCTTGCCAAAATGCATGAGCTATTCGGCGGCACGGCATTCCGGGACCGCGCTTTTCAGTTTCTGAATGAAGGTCTCGATATTACTGAGTATGGGGAATGGACGGAGCGAAGCAATGCGATATACAACGCCATCTGCGCTTATTATTTGCATACAGTCGGACGGACGTTCGATTACGAGCCTGCCTTTGAAGCGGCTCAAAGTACCTTGGTCATGATGAGCTATCTGCTTCATCCGGGCGACACGATTGCGACCGAATATTCGGGGCGCCAGGATCTCGGTCAGGTGGCGAAGCTGGATGACCGCTTTTATGCAGCCTGCCATTTGATGGCAGCACGCAGCAAGGACCCGATACTGGCAGCGTTGGCCCGCACTGCCGACCGGACATCGTCGAAGGGTTCACTTGGTTTGATTCACTGGATGCTGGAGCCGGAGCTGATGGAGCTGCCGGGTGACGATACGCCTTTGTCCGACAGCTATACGGTATTGTTCGGGGAAAACAATGTGGTACGGGTACCGGACCGTGTGCCCTATCTCGGTCCCGTTGTGAAGCATCCGCATGGAGCATCAGTACTGCGCCACCGCAGGGGCAAGCTGAGCGTAACAGTGATGGCAGGCCAACAGGAAATGATGTATATCCAATACGGCCAAGCTAGAATGCCGGCATTGAAATTGGGTGTCGGCTGGTTCGGTATCGGAGCGGCTGCGTTCCCCGGTATCCGCAAGCTTGCGGAGGATACGTACAGAATGGACGTTGAGCTGGAGGGCTGTTATTTCCAGCCGCTTGCTGAAGAGCATACGAGAGATGCCAAAGGGATGTATGTGAATATGCCGAATCATCTGCGCGAGCGCACCGATATTCTCCATCTCCGCATCGGTATCGAGGTCAAGCTGCTTGACGATGGCGTTGATGTGCGCATCATCTCGGAGGAGAGATCCGACATCTACCTGCAGGCCGTCTGCATGTTTGATGCTCATGGACAGCTGCAGGGTGAAGGCCTTGAGCATACGGCACCTTCCATGCGGCGGTTGACTGAGGGTACCGCCGTATACAGCTGCGGTGAAGACCGCATTCGCATTGAAGAGGGTGCTTTGGAGCACTTTGAAGTTTCCATGCGCAATGATGTTATCAATAAGGAAGCACTTAATTTGACTATGAACTGGGTCACGCCAGCGGATCGCATACTCCGATTCCGGTTTTTTTCTGAGTCCGAACCGAACTCAACCCAATAAGAATGCTCTCCATGATTTATTCTGGACGATTAGTCTCTGAGGAACGAATTTTTGGCGACTCGTATAAAATTGTTGGCGGTAGTCGAGAGACTCCGTCCTTTTTTATGTGCTACCACATAGCTGCGGGTCGTATTCTCAGCCAATATACGACAATATGTGGGTTGCTCATCAACAGTCAATGATCCAATCAAAATCTCAGGCACAAACCCTACCCCCATCCCGGTGGCGACCAAGGAATTGATCGTGTCCCAATTCATCGTTTCAAATACGATATGTGGTGTAAAGCCAGCCTCATTACAGAGGCGATGTCCCATGGGTGTAAATTTTTGTTCGGTTTTGAGAAAGATAAACGGCTGATGCTTGGCCAACTGCAAATCAATAAAAGGTAAACCAACGGACATGGCAGGGGTCAAATAATCGTTAAGTTCATTGTTCTTCGGAATGGCAAATAAAATCTGTTCCTGGTAAATATGCTGATACTCTATCTCCTTATAAGAAAAGGGAAGAGGGATCATGCAAAAATCCACCTCCTCATTGATGATCAGCTGCTCCAGTGTAGCAGAATGCTTCTCCATAATGTCTAATTTGACAGAAGGATACTGTCTGCTAAAGGCGGGTATGATCCTCGGGAGGTAATGGTAGCTGTAGAATGGAGAAATACCAATGCGTAGGTTTTCCTCTCGCGTGTTGGCTATTGCTGAGATCTCCTGGGTTAATCGCTCGCTTTTGTTCATAATTTCGCTTCCCTCTTTAATAAACACCTCTCCGGCTTTTGTCAACTTGACCGTATTGTTCTCCCGAAAAAATAGAGGGGTTCCCAACTCCTGCTCCAGCTTTTTGATACATTGGCTCAAGGCCGGTTGGCTGATCGAAAGTTGTTGAGCAGCTTTGGAGAAGCTCAGTTCTTTGGCTACAGTGAGTGCATACTGAATGTCACGTAATTGCAAAAAGGCTCACCATCCTTATAATTTTTAATTATAGGTTTATTATATAAAATTATTTAATAGAGATCAAGAATCGATATTTACATCATTTTTCAAGTAAATATATGGTAATATTTGCTCTTAATATCATATATAGTATTATTATAGATCAAAAAAGACTGAATTTCCGTTTTACAAAACGTTAACTTGATCTGTATTCATTATCACTTATAATAAAAATATATAAGGAAGTCATTAAATCGATGTGAGGTGATGCTATGACAGTCAGGAAGCGAAGCGAGAATACGGCGGGATATGTACTGTTACTTCCTTCCCTGCTCATTTTGTTAGTGTTTGTGATCATTCCCATTTTTTATAGTGCAGGCTTAAGCTTACTCTCGTGGGACATGATGAGGCCGATGCCCGAGTTTATAGGATTAAATAATTATGTGAGCTTATTTCAAAACAAAAGCTTCTACAACTCGTTATTTCGAACGCTGCTTTACACGATCATGACAGTTCCAATTTCCATGATCCTTTCGCTTGGATTCGCATTACTGCTCGACAAGGGGCTTCGACTGGCACTTTCGGTATATCGATCGTTGTTCTTTGCCCCTATTGTCACGTCCACTGTAGCGATTTCTGTTGTATGGATGTTTATTTATCACCCTGACTACGGCATGGCCAATGCGGTTATGAAATGGTTGGGACTGGAGCCCCTGCGCTGGTTGAACGACACCAAGACGGCATTGATTTCTCTGGCCATAATGGCAATCTGGAAGCACATCGGGTTTTGTGTCGTTATTTACTTGGCTGGCCTACAAGGGATTCCAACTGATGTGGAGGAAGCAGCCAAAATGGACGGTGCAGGTCCCCTGCGAATCATGTTAAGCATTAAGCTTCCTTTACTGACGCCAACGATCTTTTTCCTACTTATTTATTTGACGATTGAGCAGCTGCAGACCTTCACGCAAATCGATGTTATGACCAAGGGAGGTCCAGCCGGAAGCACAGAGCTTGTGGTCATGCACCTGTGGAATTATGCGTTTGAGCGTTTCCAGATGGGATATGCCTCAGCCATCGCCATGGTATTACTAGGCATCATTCTCTTGCTGACTTGGGTGCAAATGAGATTAGTCGGCCGCAAAGTGCATTATCAATAAATGACGGAGGCGTAAACAATTGGATCATTCAACCAAGTTAGTAAGCCGTGTCTCTCCTCAAGGTCATAGGATTAAAAGTCTGCAAAATTCATCAACGATGATTAAACAAGCCGGATCCATTCTGAAGCATCTATTGCTGATCAGTGCGTCGCTTGTGATGGCATTTCCATTCATCTGGATGGTGATCAGCTCACTGAAGATGCCGGACGAAATATTTGGCGGAGGACTGTTAAGCATGCCGAGCACCTTACGCTGGAGTAATTATTTGCAAGCTTGGCAAAGTGCGCCTTTCGACCGTTTTTTTATGAATAGCGTGTTGGTATCAATCTGTACGGTTGCGGGTCAGGTAATTACGTGCAGCATGGCCGCCTATGCATTTGCATGTGTTGATTTCAAAGGCAAGCAAGGCTGGTTTCTCCTATTCATTGCTACAACGATGATTCCCTTCGAATCGACAATGATCCCATCCTATTTGGTGGTCAAGTCTTTGGGGCTTATCAATACGCATCTGGCGCTTATTATACCGAGCTTGACGAGTGTGTTTGGCATCTTTTTGCTAAGGCAATTTTTCCTTACGATTCCTAAGGATTTGCTTGATGCAGCCAAAATCGATGGATGCTCTCATTTCACAACTTTATTCCGGATTGTGCTGCCCTTATCGCAAACCATTTTAGCTACCGTCAGTCTGTTTGCTTTTATTAATTCGTGGAACAGCTATTTGTGGCCACTGCTCGTGACGAATACGACGCAGATGCGTACGGTGCAAATTGGTCTCAGATATATGATCGATAAGGAGCTCGGAACGCAATGGCCGCAGCTGCTCGCTGCCTCTACTTTTGTCATCCTGCCGATTCTGGTGTTGTTCTTGTTCCTGCAAAAATATTTTGTTCGTGGTATCGTCACCAGCGGATTGAAGTAACCCATCAGGTGGCCTTTCGTTTCGATTGAATCCTAATTGAAGCTTAATTTAATCATACAATAAATGAGGAGATGGACAAGATGAAGAAGAAAGTATTAGTGACGATGACAGCTTTATTAGCTATTCTATCTGGTTGTGGAGAGCAGCAGGGGAGCACCAACACCCAGGAGACTCCAAAAGGGGCAGCTGCAAGCGGACCGATTACGCTTAAGCTGTGGTCTACGGAAAAGGATTTATTGAAAGGCTACATGGATGCATTCCAAGCGGCCAACTCCAATATTAAGATCGAAGTTGAATTCATGGGTGATTATGATGAAATGGCCAAAAAGGTTCAGGCGGGTATCGTATCTAACAGTCTGCCTAATGTCGTTCAACTAGGTCAAAGACATGCGATTCCGCAAATCGCGGACAGCGGGAAGCTATTGCCAATCGAAAGCTTTATGTCCAAGGAAGAGATCGCACAAATTTTACCTGGATTTTGGCAGCGGTACACGTATAAGGACAAGAAATGGGTCATTCCGTTTCAGAGCAGCACTCCGGTCATGTATTACAACAAAACAATGTTGGAGAAACAGGGTTTAAAGGTGCCTGATACGTGGGATGAACTGATCGAAGCGGGGAAAAAGGTGAGCGGCAATGGCGAATGGGGGCTTAACTTAAACAGCGACAGCCCGTGGTATTTCCAGCCCATGGTATGGAATCGTGGAGGGCAATTGATCAAAGCGGACGGTACGCCTAATGTGAACAGCAAAGAGGTTGTAGAAACGCTAAAATCGATTCAAGATGCTGTACATACGTCCAAGATCATGCCGCAAAATCAAATTAAAACCTCAGGTGAGGATTTTGCAGCGGGTAAGCTGGCTATGTTATTCCGCTCAGGCGCATCGCTTGCTGCTTTGAAAAAGCAAATTGGCAATAAGTTTGAAATCGGAGTAGCATTTTTGCCAAAGGTCAATCAACGTTGGGTGCCGATCGGAGGCAACGGACTGGGTATTTTCAAATCGGATAAGGCTCATGAAGAAGCGGCCTGGAAATTAGTGTCCTTTCTGACGAGTCCGGAGATTACAGCTCAAAACTCCATGAGCACCGGATATATTCCTGTCAACAAAGCAGCTTACGAATTGCCTGATTTCAAGCAGCACTTGACGAAGGATCCGAACTTTAAAGTGACCATTGATCAAACCCAATTTTTACGCGCAGAAGGCATTCATCCTGCTGACGCACTCATTTGGTCCGGTATTGTCAATGCGATTGAAACTGTACACAATGATGCCAAGGCTGATCCACAAAAGGTCATGGACGCTCTGCAATCCGAAGTTATCAATTATATGAAATCATATAAATAAAAGTCAAAGGTGTGAATAAATCAATGATTATGAATATTGCTCACAGGGGAGCGTCACATAACGCGCCGGAAAACACATTGGCAGCCTTTTACAAAGGTTTGGAAATGGGAGCCAATGGCTTGGAAACCGATCTTAGAATGTCCAAAGACGGTGTTATTGTTTTGCATCACGATGAATTGCTGAATCGCACGACCAATGGTACTGGGCGTCTTTCTGATTATACATGGACAGAATTGCAGCAGCTGGATGCAGGTTCCTGGTTTTCTGATCAGTATGTGGGGGAACGATTAGTGAGTATGGACGCATTTCTTTATGCTTTTGGTAATAAGCCCATCCATCTGGCGTTGGAGCTGAAAGAATCCGGGCTTGAGGAAGAGCTTATCTATGGATTAAAAAGACATGATCTCATTGAAAAGGTAACCATTACCTCTTTTGACTTTGAGAATTTGCAAGCTGTTCGGCAAGCGCATGGCTCCATTCGGTTAGGCCATCTGGTTCGTCATTGGGATGAGAATCACTTGGCGCTATTGAAGGAATATGGGGTTATTCAGTTGTGTCCCCAGGCAGATACTGTGACTCTTGAAGGAGTCCATTTGTTGAAGCAGCAGGGGTTCGAAGTTCGGGCCTGGAAAGTAGCTGATGATGCATTAATGAAGCATTGTCTCGAATGTGGCGTTGATGGTATGACGGTTAATTTTCCTAATCAATTAAACGAGGCTCTTCAATCCAATGTGTACCCTTCATGATCGCTTGCTGTAACGAAGAGGGTTCACGGTAGTTGAGATGTGCCACGTTGTAAGCAATTATTCAATTCATAGTTCAATATCCAAGGGCTGCCATGTGGTAGTCCTTTTTCTCTGCTAAAGGTACTGTGGACCATCTTAACTTATCCGTCGGGTGTAACAATATAAAGATCACTTGCCAGCCCCCAAGGATGACGGAATGTCTTTACTCCTCGAACGCCGACTTTCTCGATTTCCGCAATCCGTAAGAAACGTTCGCGCGCATGGCGTGATAGGATTGAGGTGAAGAACGGCCTTGGCCAGAGGAGGATATGATTATGAACGTTATTGAGGATTGGAGTGGCGAATTGAAAAGAGAAGCCGAATCGACGCGGTCGCTTCTCGAAAGGCTCCCGGAAGACAAATTCTCTTGGAGACCGCACCCGAGATCGATGTCTTTAGGACAGCTCGCCCTACACGCTGCGGGAGTGCCAGGAGGGCTGGCTCTATTGCTGGACGAGGCGGTCAGCGAAGTTCCGGTCGTTCCGCTGCCGGAGCCGACCACCCGGCAAGAACTGCTCGAAGCGTTGGAATGGAGCGTGTCTCTCGCCGAGAGCAAGCTTCGGGAATGGGGAGAAGACGGGCTAAGGGATACCTGGAAGCTCGTCAGCAAGGGGGAGACCGTCTTGGAAGCGCCCCGGATCGACATGGTGCGCACGCTGATGTTCAATCACGTTTATCATCATCGGGGTCAGTTGACGGTCTATCTCCGACTGCTCGGAATACCGGTTCCAGGGATGTACGGCCCCAGCGCGGATGAACAATAACGGTGATTCAGTGAATGACTCTAAATTAAATCTGGGTTCTACGAATAAGAAAGCAACATTACAAAATTTACCTTGTGTTATAACTATCGTGTACGTATTAGACACAAGAGGAGATTAAAATTATGACTAAATTGAAGGGTAAAGTTGCTTTGGTTACGGGTGCAAGCCGCGGGATCGGACGTGCCATTGCGACACGTTTAGCGCAAGAAGGTGCATTAGTAGCCGTTCATTATGGCACGAACCGTGAAGCTGCAGAAGAAGTAGTACATGATATCGAGCAGAATGGAGGGGCTGCATTCACGATTGGTACGAAACTTGGCTCTTCAGAAAGCATACAGACACTTTATAAGACATTGGATGAATTGTTGAAAGAAAGTACAGGTGACATTCACTTCGATATACTAGTGAACAACGCAGGGATCGCCCTAGTAGCCCCAATTGAGGATACTACAGAAGACGCATTCGATAAAATTATGGAAATCAATGTAAAGATGCCGTTTTTCCTGACTCAACAAGCTTTGCCACGTTTACGAGACGAGGGTCGAATTATTAACTTGTCATCTTCTATAACAAGGATTTCCCTGCCTGCCATTCCCGCATACAGTATGACCAAGGGGGCAATCAACACACTCACGCTCGCTTTATCGAACCAACTCGGCCCACGTGGAATTACGATCAATGCCATCCAACCTGGATTCGTTGCCACGGATATGAATGCTGCAATGCTGCAAGATCCTGCCTCACAAAAATTTGGTGCTGATTTTTCTATCTTTGGAAGATGGGGCCAACCAGAAGATGTCGCGGATATAGCTGCTTTTCTAGCTTCTGCCGACAGTCGCTGGGTAACCGGGCAATTGATCGATGCCAGTGGGGGCTCTCATTTGTAAAGTCATCAGGAAATAGGATTGATCTTTTTGAAGTTCAAAGTGTTATCTGGCCTCTTCTTGGTGCAGGGTTTTTAATGTTGAATGGGAAGGTAAGTACGTGGGGGCAGACCGCCGATGCGGTCTGTTTTTCCATTGAACTATCTGGACACGCTAGCACAACGGAATTTCATTTGTTACTTCTCAAATAAAGGGCAGGATAATAACCGTATGGAAAGATGATGAATATTCGATTTGAAAACGTTACTCTGTAAGGTTCACCGTGGTCTAGTTCCTGTTGCATATGCTACAGGTTTTTTTATGATTTGACATGCAACTAAAAAGTTGCATATAATAGAGATATGGACAAACTCTTTAAAGCACTTGCCGATGGAACACGTAGAGAATTACTCGACCTCTTGTTCGTCAATAACGGGCAATCCTTGGGCGAACTCTGTAAACAAATGACAATGAGTCGTCAAGCTGTTACTAAGCACCTTCTGCTGCTGGAAGAGGCAAATCTAGTTACTGTCGTTTGGCAAGGCCGCGAAAAGCTTCATTATCTTAACCCGGTACCTATCGGGGAAATCTATCAACGTTGGATCGGTAAGTTTGAGCGTCACCGGATTGAGGCATTGAACACACTAAAGCAAGCCTTAGAGGAGGATTCTAATCATGAATAAAGCTTCATTCGTTTATGCGACTTACATCGCAACCACACCCGAGAAGCTATGGGCAGCCCTAACTAACAGTGAATTTACCAAGCAGTATTTTTTCGGTCGTGAAATCGTTTCGGATTGGCAAGTTGGCTCCAGCTTTAAATTGATGAATAAAGATAAGGTTGAACATTATGGTGAAGTTCTTGTATGTGAGCCGTATCGATTACTCACTGTTACCTGGAGTGTCAAAGACGTTGAAGGAGAGCGAATTTCTAAGGTTACATATGAATTAACACCCATGACCTCTACGATAAAACTGACACTTCGACACGAGGATTTATTAGAAAAGGATATTCGCAAAGATGAAGGCAAAATGGAAGGGTTTAACAATGGATGGCCTGCCATTCTCAGTAATTTAAAAAGCCTCCTCGAAACAGGAAAAACCCTTCAAGCCTTTTAGCTTCACTTTGGTTTAGGCTAAACCTCTGGAAGTTCCCGGCTATGAAGGACAGTTATCACTCCGTAAGGTGAGGTGTGCGAATTTAATACGGAGCGAGCCTTAGAAGCGATTCTAGAGGTTCGTTTTTTTCTGCTATTTATTTTTTTTTGAAAATTGGACTTTTCAGTGGTCTCCGAAGTTTGTGGTAGGTTCTTTTTGGAATCCTACGCCATTCATGTCACAAAATATATCCGCTAATTGTCTGAGATACGTAACAAAAAAAGAAGCTGCTCGTTATTAATGCACATCCCAAAGTGGACTCTGATTCGTCCGTAAGCCTACAAGTACTTAGGCATTTTCTGGAGACTTATAAAAAACTTAATCCGGAAGGGCCCATTGAACAAATCGATTTATATCGGGAACACATTCCTTGCATTGATCGTTCCTTTCTAAGTGTACAGGAAAAAATACAGGGAGATGAGCCATTGAATGTAGAAGAGCAGAGGCTCAACTCACGTATGTCGGAGATTCTTCGGCAGTTCAAGAGCGCTAAAAAGTATGTCATTGCCCTACCGCTGCATAATTTTAATGTCCCGTCAAAGCTAAAAGACTATATGGATAATATTTTGATTGCCAAAGAAACCTTCGCATATACAGACAAGGGCTCGGTTGGTCTTCTGAACGATGGCAGGGACGTTCTCGTCATTCAAGCGAGCGACGGGATTTATACGAATCAGGATTGGTACACGGAAGTCGAGTACTCCCACAAATTCTTAAAAGCAATGTTCAACTTTATGGGAGTGACTATCGAATCATCCGTGCACAAGGGAATTATATCTTGAAAAGAGATGAGGTATTGGCAAAGGCATTTCAAGAAGCTGAGACTGCGGCTGCTTTGTTTAATCGAGCATGATGAGTTCACATTAAATTACTGTGCCTGAACTTAGAATTAAAGGGCAACTTTTAAGCTAACGAGGAACGAGAGTGCAGGAGTTGCTTGTAGCGGCTCCTTTTTTATTTCCGTTGAAGTTACGGGCAGTTTTGTTCAATTAGTTACTGATTTAAGGATAACAAAAAATATGCTAATATATCTTAATGTCTACTTTGAGAAGAGGTGATGGAGATGGGAATTGATGAACCCATAAATGTAGTTCCATACAATGAACAATGGACGGTTTTATTCGAGAATGAGAAATCAATTCTTTCAATTATTTTTAAAGAAACTGCTTTGGAAATTCAGCATTTTGGTAGCACATCAGTTCCAGGGATGTTAGCTAAACCAATTATTGATATATTAATTGGTGTCAGAACACTTGAACTTGATAGTTCTACAACTGTTACATTAGAACAAATTGGTTATGAGGGTTTCGGTGAATCTGGTGTAAAGGGAAGACTGTATTTCCGAAAACGAAAGGAACATGCATATAATCTTGCCATCGTTGTATGGAATGGTGAACAATGGGTTAACAACATTCTAATTCGGAATTACCTAAGAAAGAATCCAGACATAGCTAAACAATATTCAGATCGGAAACTGAGTTCACTTAATAAAGGAATTACAACACTTCTTGCCTATTCTGATGAAAAGGCTGATTACGTATACAGCTTGCTGGAACGAGCAAGGCAAAGTATACAACTTGATTAATCAGGGGCAGTTTATTGAAGTCAAGGGCAAATTTCTTCAGTAATGGAAATTTGCGAATGGATGGAAAATAGATACGATTAAAGGGAAGAATTAAAAAGATTAGCTTGAATCTCATGGCAATAACAATAGAATTCCGAGTACGATGATAATAATAAATAAGTAACGTTCGAATTTTCCAGCAGGAATTCGATTATTCAAAAAAACACCGAGTGCAGTAGCTATGAGAATAGCCGGCAAAGAATAAGCATAATAAATTAATGCGTCAAACGTCCATAACCCGCCGAGTGCATGTCCTGTAACAACAAGAACGCCAGATATAAGAAAATGAGCTTGCAATGTTCCTCGAAAACGATCCGGATTCCATCGTCGTAATGTACCGTAGACAACGACCGGCACACCATTAAAATTATAAGCACTGCCAAGAACTCCTGAGGCAAATCCGAACGGTAATACCCATCCGCGATCGTTAAGTAATGGACGTTCGATTGCCCGAGAGAGAATCTTCTTAATCAAAGAGTAACAACCAAAAGCAATCAGAAAAATTCCAAGTCCAAACGTAATCACGATTGCAGGAGTAAGATGAAGCAAAACAAGGCCGAAGGGGATTCCGATTACGGTAGAAACTGCTAACCGGATCAGGACAGGGCGTTCAACGTGACGCCATCCGCTGAAAACGGTTAGTAAAGCAACGGTTAGCCCCGCTAACCCAATTAGGGAAACCGAAGTTTGCAGAGTGATCGGAAGTAGTGCAAGCAAAGGCATGCTCACTATAGCTTCCCCGAAGCCAAACATAGATTTCATCAAGGCACCAACAAAAACCGCAATGACAACCAGCACAATAAGTGTAGTTGTCATTGTGCAATACCCTCAAAGAAACTACATTTTATATTTGGCTGTTTTAAATTCCTTGTTTTGAAGCCAAAACTTCGCACAATAACACCCTCTTTGTTTATTTTACATCATATTAACACGTGTAAAATGCAATTAAAACATGGATTTTAACGCGCATAATAAGCTGTTTGATCGTTTGAAATTAAACAGACAAGGACCTGTACATAAATGACAATAAAACGCATTAAAATTGAAATTTGGGGGGTGTGAGACGAATCTGATTCAGAGTAGTTTTCAACCATAAAAAGCTATGAAACACCACCTTGATTTGGAATGTTTGGGTTATATGCTTTGATCATTCACAAGGGCAGGATTGTTTAATAAATTCTCTCCCTTGCAGCCAAGAACAGTAGTTCATTATTATTGACATAATCGAACTTAGGACTGGAGCGAGAATTATGAACGAGCAATACACAATTTCGAATATTGTTGACCATTTAAAACAAATCAGAGGAATAAATGCTCTGGTTCTCGGCGGTTCAAGAGCTAGGGGGACTGAAAGCCCTAACTCTGATATTGATATTGGTATCTACTACGATTCCGAAAAAGGGCTGGATATTAGCCAGCTTCGTCAGGTTGCTGCTGAATTGGATGACGACCATAGAGAAAACTTAGTGACAGAAATAGGCGGCTGGGGACCATGGATTAATGGCGGTGGCTGGTTGGAAGTTAATCAAATTCCAGTTGATTTTTTATTTCGTGATCAAAATAAAGTGTCACATGTAATTGAAGAATGTGTCATGGGAAATATCACAATGGATTATCAACCGGGACATCCCCATGGATTTGCCAACTCGATTTATTTGGCTGAGATCGCGTTGTGTAAAGTGTTATGGGACCCTTCAGATCTTGTAGGAAAACTGAAGAGTAGAGCAACCCCATTCTCACCCGTTTTTCAAGAAGCGACCATCCGAAAATTTTTTTGGGAGGCAACCTTTGCTCTCGATAATGGATATAAAGGTATCTACAAAAAAGATTTATCTTATATCGCTGGATGCTGTTTCAGGTCAGTATCCTGCTTGAATCAGGTTTTGTTTGCAATTAACGAAACCTACTTGATGAATGAAAAGGGGGCTACTGCCATTGCCGATTCATTTAGCATAGTACCAAGCAAATACGCCCAGAGAATAAATGAGATTTTCACTTTTATCACGGAAGATCAAGAGTGTTTAAAGAAGGCTATTAACATGATTCGTGAGCTTATTCAGGAAACAGAAAATCTAATGAAAACCAAATCGTGATTGAACTGACGAGGAACTAAGGGCAAGTTTTTAGGGTGGACGATCATCCACGGCTGTCATGAAAAATAAAAAGACCCCTAGAAAAAGGGTCTTCATGCCCGGGGACGGTACTTCAGCCTTAACTTCATGGGAATAATCATAATGAAGGTTTAAATCATTTATTGGTCAATCGCATAGCGCAGTTGAACGACGCCACCGCCGAGAGGCTTGCAGTCCAGCAGTTCCAAATGCTTATATTGGTAGTTTTCTTTGTCGATTAAAAGATTTAACCCTTTACCTTCCAAACATGGTGCTACATTGAAAATCATTTCATCTACAAGTCCTTGGCCCAGAAATGAATTGTGGATATCCGCACCGCCACTAATGAGAGCGGTCTGATGCCCTTTTTGTTGCAAGTAGTCCAAGGCATCCTGAGGCGATCTCGCAACCTTTATGCCAGGAATTTCCGCAGCATTCTTAGAAATCACGACGACGTCGACGTCGCCAAATGGGCCTGGGCCACCGTTGCCGCGCATACCTTCGAAAGTCCGTCGCCCGACAATGAAATTCCCTGCGGCTTTAGCGTGTATAGCGAAGTCTTCCAATGCTTCTTTTTTCGGCGGGTTTTCAGGGGTGGATTGCGCATAATTGCCGTTAGCCGTTAAAGTTGCCCATAAAATTGTTTTCATCGTAATACTCCTCCTTGTGTTCGATTCATTATTCTTCTAATGGATGCCGCTACCCGATCTGGACGGTCCTCTTGCACATAGTGCGAGGCATCTTCTAGGACCTCGGTTTCGTTCAAAGGCAAATATTTTTGCCATTTGGTCATCTGTTCGAGTGGGAAGCCAGCACTGTCTTTCGTTCCCCATAGGATTTGTGCAGGCAAATCGTACAAACTCGGCAACTTCGATTCTATGTCGGCGAGCCATGTTCGTGCCTTGCGGATCTGCCTGGGAAATACCCATGTCGGTATTCTGGACTTCGGGGTCGGGAATGGGTCGGTATAAGCTTTTCGCAAGCTGTCCGTGACTTTATCGGCTTGGTATATCCCGTGCGGAACAATGACTTTGGCGAAAAAATTGCGGCGTGTCTGAAGCCAGCGCCCGATAGGCCACCCTCCCATAGCTAGCGAGAACAATTTCATCGGCAAAATTTCCGCAGGCCAAGCCCATGTATTCATTACGACGATGCCACGCAAGTTATTTCGATGCCCTACCGCATAGCTAAGGCCAATCGGACCTCCCCAATCTTGAACGACTACTATAAAATTTTTTAAATCCAAATGGCGAATCAGATGTTGAACGGCAACCGATTGCTCTTGCGGCGTAAAGCGGTAGCCAGATGGTGCTTTTGACATACCGAATCCGGGGTAATCCGGAGCGATGAGACGGAATTCCTCGCGAAGGTCTTTGATAACGTTCCGATATAGGTATGACCACGTAGGGTTCCCGTGCAGGAGAAGGACCGTTGGTCCTTGCCCTTCATCAAGGTAATGAATGTAACCGTCACGGTAAGGGAACCAGTGATCGGTAAACGGGTACTCCGTCGGATCTAATTTAAACGGTCTATCCAAAATTGGTCCTCCTCGCTGTTACTTATTAATAACTTTTTTCTTCCTGACTTGATTCACATCATAATCGATCTGTGGTACATTTGGAAAGTAGTTACATTTAAGTGCAGTAGTTTCAAAAAATGAACTATGGAGGGATAACCGATGATGGATCAATCTTGTCCGGGTACCGTTGAGCCTATACTGGAGATTTTGGATGGAAAATGGATGCTTCTCCTTTTGTTCGAACTGTTTAACGGGACCCGACGGTTTGGGGAATTACGCCGCAAGCTGGAGCCCATTAGTCCGAAAACATTGACAGACCGCTTGCGATTATTAGAGGAGAAGGGAATCGTCACTCGTACTCTTTATCCAGGCGTTCCGCTGCATGTCGAGTATGAACTTACCGAGAGTGGGCAGGGCTTGCAGCCGATCTTTGCCGCCATGTGGACGTGGACTCAAGAGCATGGCGCATATCTACGGAAAGAGACGAACGGGGGCGGTCATGGAGCAGAAAAGGTGCTGTGATTTAAGGCCATCCATTGCAGGATGGCCTTATAACTTGCCGTTACATACAGCGCGGGGAACCTTAGCAGTTCATTGTTTTCAAATCATGCATATTATCAAAGTATTGCCAAGTTAGCTGCCGCAATCTGCTTTTATTCATATGGAATCAAAATGCGGAGGAATCGTCAAATCTCTGTTATCTTCTTGGCAGTAACTGTTTCATGTATTTTTCTAGTATGGCGCTATTTCCAACTCGGACGACTAAACTAAAAAAGAACGTTAGTTAAATCACAATACAACGGCAGCCGGCACACGATTTGAATCGATACTAGATCGCTATATCAATGGGGGACGATTAATTTTCGAGCTGCCTACCATCAAAGGAAGCTCTTGATCACTGAACGGGAAATAAACTTAATTGAAAACAAGCTATTGACAGTTATCTTAAAATCATATATCTTTAAAATAAGATAAATGATTTTAAGATATTATTTAGACGACTTCAAGGAGGTAATGAGAATGATTCCAATTTTGAACCGTATTAATGAACTGAGCAGAATTGAGCGCAGTTCAGGTCTATCTGATACTGAGAAAGAGGAACAAGCAGCGCTTCGGACGCAGTATTTACAGATTTTACGCGGGCAACTATTAACAACGCTTCTGAACGTGTCTGTTATGGATGAATTTGGGAACGATGTTACGCCTAAAAGGCTTATTGATAAAAAAGCAGCTAATGATCAATAATTTTTGTCATATATCTTAAATTTAAGAATATATAAATTAAGATAGTTTCTGCGGTTGGCAACCAGCCAGGTTAATAGCCGTGGCACCTAAACTAATGTTTTCCCACGCATAGTAAGGAAAGTATTGTATGATTATATGAGAATGAATTCTGGAGGTTGGCTGATGTCAAAAAGAATAGGGATTATTGTAGGAAGTTTGAGGGAAAGCTCTTTTAATCAAATGATTGCGAATTCGATTCCAGAACTTGTAGATTCCGCGGAATATGAATTCATATCGATTGCTAATCTTCCCCTCTATAACGCGGATTTGGATCATGAAGAAGGGCCAGATCCAGTTAAGCATTATCGCGAGGCGATTCAAAAGACGGATGGTATTCTCATTGTTAGCCCGGAGTACAACTCAGGTATACCGGGAGTACTAAAAAATGCACTGGACTGGGCATCGACACCTACCAAAACAGCCGTCTTAATTCATAAGCCTGCAGGTGTGATAGGCGCAACACCTGGCGCAAAAGGGACGATTCTTTCGCAGCAGCAAATCAGGCAAACGTTGGATGCCACCCAGTCCTATGTGATGCCGGCTCAAAAAATGTATATTTCTCAAGTCACGGACAAGATTGATTCAAATACTCGTAAGCTCACGGATGATACGACTCGCAAATATTTGCAGCGTTATGTTCAATCATTTTTGCAATGGATTAACCAGGTAGAACGGCTTAATGAGTAGTAAGGATAATAACTAATCTAATATATATGGAGGCTATTATGGGTAAAATTGCGCTTTTTGGATTTGGACGTATCGGAAGACAGCTCCTTCGGGCGGCGTTGCAACAAAATTTGTTTGTCCCCTTTTCTATCTCGGATATTAAAGACGAGGCTACGCTTGCCGCACTTTTTGAAGTGGATACAAATTACAAGCGTTGGCATGAGAAAGTATCTGCTCAAAAAGGCGCAATCGTAATCGGCGACCGGGAGATTCGTTATTTGAATTCGGCCGCTGAATTGCCCGATTGGGGTGAATTAGGCGTTGAATTGGTCATTGATTGTACCGGACGAGCCGTTACGCGATCAGTAGCTGAACTGCATTTGGAGCGAGGCGCCAAAAGGGTGCTTGTCAGCGGTCCGAGCAAAACCTTAGAAGATTGCGACGCAGTACTTCTTAAAGGAATTAACTTAGAAAGCTTCGATCCGGAAAAGCATAAAATCATTAGCATGGCGAGTTGCACGACCAATGCGCTTGCACCGGTAGTCAAATTGGTCAGAGAAAACTATGGCATTCAATACGGATTATTCTCCACGGTACACTCGTATACGAACACGCAATCGTTGACGGATCAGCCGATGAAGGACCGCCGGGATTCATGGGCAGCTGCCGAGAACATCATTCCGTCATCTTCAGGTGCAGCCAAAGCTCTGAAATTCATTTGGAATGACCTGCAAATCACAGGCAAAGCCTACCGGATTCCGACCCGTACCGGGAGCATCGCAGAACTTAATTTGATAACGGAAAAACGATGCACCGTTCAAGAGATTAACGATATGTTTCGAGAAGCTGCGAGAGAAGGCGAATTAAAGGGCGTTCTTGATGTTTTGGAAGGGGAATGGGCCTCGTCCCGTATCGTAGCTGATCCCCATTCTTCGATTATTGATTTGCCTTTAACCCAAGTACAAGGTGAACTATTGTCTGTCGCTACTTGGTACGACAACGAATGGGGTTATGCTTCACGGTTGGCTGAGGTAGCCTCTTATCTTGTTACAAAACCATAAGCTAGACGATTGATAATGAATTGGATGCATCTTAGAACGTATGAGCGAAGCCAAAGGCGACAGCCAATACATTCTAAGATGCATCTTTTCTCGTCATACAGGGTCGTGGATACGGCTGAGCTCTTGTTTCCTTTCTAACGGGAGTTAAACCCAATATGTGGTACTATGTTGTAAAAAATGCTTGGATACTGTAGGAGCGTTTAGTAATGAATGTTGTTAGCGCAACAAATGATGAATTGAACGGTTGGTTAGAACTAGCTTCTGAAGTCGAATATCTTTTTGGTCCGATGGTAGCTGACCCGAAGTTTTTTCAGGCAATAGAGAAAAATATAAAACAACAATCTGCGTTTTGCGTGCTGGAAAAAGATGGAATACCAGGTTCTCGCATACTCGGAGGAGTTTTATTTACTTCATCAAAATCCCCAATATACAAAATTGGATGGCTAGCGGTTTCATTTAATGCGAGAAACAAAGGAATAGCAACAGAGCTTCTTAGACATGTCTTGAACCTTGTCGATGTTCCAGCAGAAGTATCAGTGATTACATTCGGTGAAGATATACCAGATGGTCAACCAGCGAGAAAGCTCTATCAGAGATTTGGTTTTGTACCTTTAATGGAAGTGATTCCAAATGGAATAGAAGGAGGGACACGTCAAAAATTTAAGATGATTATGACTAAGAATGATTCAGCTAACGGGCAGTAGAGCGTGTGGCATCATGCAAGGGTGTCGGAGATTAAGAACAGATATCCAGTCGATTGATTCTTTAATACTTTCCAATATATAAACCCGCCAATTGCGTTAATTGGCGGGTTTACTGTTAATTAAGATCGCAACTTTGACTTATTAATGACCTATCGCGTAGTGCAGCTGAACAACGACACCGCCAAGGGATTTAAAATCCAACAACTCCACATCTTTGTATGGGTAGTGTTCCGTATCCAGCAAAAAGGTTGGGCCCTTTACCCTCGATCACAGGAGCAACATTAATACGGCTGCCAAATGCACCACTCGACTTGCGGCGAACAGGAGCGAAGTAAGTTCGACCCCGTCAAACATCGTGCCCAAAGAGTTGCCTTCCAGAAGCCACTTGATGGGATCGATGACCAAAGACAGCGTCCCGATTCCGCCAAGCAGGATGATTAAAGCGATTCGGGCCCAACTCTTCCCACGATACATCTTCATAATAATGAAGGTTAGTGCACCAAAGATTAATGTTCTTATGAGCACTTGGATCACAAGGCCGCCAACCGTCTCAAATCAAGGCACGTCTAGCTGTAAACCACCAACCGCCCAATAGGAGCAGACAGGCGATGATGAATGTCAATCCGAATCCTTGCAGAAGAGAATCGTTAAAGAGCAGCATCAGTAACCCGTCGGCGAGTTTATGTCGAAGCTGCGCGATTGAGGTGAAAACGGGGATCGCCGCAATGAAGGCTGCCCAGATCACCCAGCCCACCGGGTGGTGAAGTCCGGAAAATAATAGATTCAAGAGCGCTAACAGAAACAGGTATGCGCCAAACTGGTATATGAACATACCGGCAATACCAAATTGATCCCAGTTGAATATTTCGAGAATATTAAACGTATGTTCATAACTCCGGATCAAGTTCAGTTCAAACTGGAACCATACGATGTTAAGCACGGCGAATAAGGCTGCCCATAGCGTGTATACCAACAAAATGTTGAGATAATACTCTTTACGGGTTGCGCCTAAAATAATCAACTTTTTGAAGAAGCTTACAGGCAGAACACTGCCTAATACAAAGATTAAGAACAGCGTAGTCAGATTCGCCGCTGACACCGAAGAATTTTCGCCGGATCGCAATGCAAAACTTATGATCAAATTGGTAATGACGCTGACAGTGAGGATGCCCAGAACAATCCACAGATACAGCCTAAGCTGAAGGAAGGATGCCTTCATTAATACAGTCGTTTTATTCAATTCGCTGACCTCCTTCAATTAAGTAAGAGAAGAATTTCTGAAGCGGTAGCCCTTCAATGGTGATGCCGAGCTTGTGGGCTTGCTGTTTGTCCGCATCTCCGAGCGCTCCGTATAATGCCGCCAGAACGCCCTTACCGTACGGTTCTTGGTAAATGACTTGTTTGCCGTTCGCGAAGCGATCAACGGATTCCCGGTCACCCATCAACAAATGGGAATGGTCGCGGATGTTGTCCACTTCGTCATGCAGCAGGATGGAGCCGGAATCCATTATATAGACTTTCTCGACGACCATCGCGATTTCGTCTATCAGATGTGTGGAGAGCAGAATGGTACGCGGATATTCCGCGTAATCCTCAACCAGAATGCGGTAGAACCGCTCACGCATTAGCACATCAAGACCAAGCACCGGTTCGTCATAAATCGTTAGAGACGCGCGGCTTGCCAGACCGATGACGTTGCCCACTAGGGATTCCATTCCCCTGGAGAGCTGGCGAATTTTTTCGTTAGGGTTCAGATTAAAGGTTGTGAGCAGCTTATGGGCGAAAGGCCAATCCCAGTTCTTGTGGAACACCGAAGCAAGCTGCAGGATCTCCATGACTTTGGCGCTGCCAAAGAATAGATTCTTTTCCCGTACATAACAGACGTCCTGTGGCGTTTCCCCTTTTTTGAGCCGGGAGCCTGCGATTTCGATTTGGCCATTACTGGGGAATATGCTGCCGGTAATCATATTGAGTAAAGTGGTTTTACCGGCGCCGTTGCGGCCGAGCAATCCGCAGATGGTGTGCTCGTGCAGCTTCATTTCGAGATTGCGAACAGCATCGTTCTTACCATAGCTTTTGGTTACGTTGGAACAAGCAAGAATCGTACTCATTTCCGATCATCTCCCGACCTTTGTTTAATCATTTCAATTACGTCTTCATAGGTCATTTCCAGCTTTTCAGCCTCATTGAGCAGCTTGACGACCAACTCGTCATAGAACCGAGCCCTTCTTTTGCTCGTGATCACTTTCTTCGCACCTGCAGCCACGTACATGCCGAGCCCTCTTTTCTTGTATAGAATGTTCTCGTTCACAAGCAATGCGATGCCTTTCACGATCGTAGCGGGATTGATCTGAAACGTGCTCGCAAATTGCGCCACCGATATAATCTGTTCATCCTCACAGTAGACCCCTTTCAGGATGTCATCCTCAATCTTTTCAGCGATTTGCTGGAAGATGGGCTGGCTATCGTCAAAGCTGATCATCATCTCATCACCCTATTGGTATATTAGTATTGTGACATACTATAATACGTGTTGGTGCTTGAGTCAACACATTCGTTAAAAAAATTTCAATAACACGTGTTTGCGAGTTCGAATGGATTAAGTTTTAGCTCCGCCATGCAGGGCATGATGCATATAACTATGAATGCCGTTCGGGTGAATTAATGCGGTGCCCCCGAGATGATGAACTTGGAACGGATTTTTATTTTGAAGAACGAGTATAAGGCCGTCCGGGAGGTGCCGGATATCTGAACGGGCAATCTTTCGGAACAGCACCAAAATGCTAAATGAGAAGAAACCCACGGTCTTGATCATGACCTTGATCTTCTTCATGTAATCGATTAGGTCTACTTGTTATATAAAAATGGAGTCTTACTGGTTGTACCAACTTTTTGTTAAAAAATGAATTGACACCTGAGTTCAACGGTCTCCTTCGGGCTTCATCGGTTGTATTACCATGTCCCAGACCATAGAGTTGTTGGTAAACGATTTTTCGACAGAAAATAATTAATTGCGTCAATTAAAAAACCGCGAAGGCTTGATGCTACGCGATTTTTTTCTATTTATGGCTGAATCTTTCATTATTCTTTTATTTGGAAGTAGTAGACTTATAAGAGTGATGATTTGATGTTATTAAACTTAAAGTTAAGAGGAGTAAAACGATGATACTGTCAACAAGAATAAAGAAGCTTTTTTGCTGAAGCTCGCGCTTATTATAGCTGGGTGTGCTTTTTTTCTGTATTATCGCTTTCCATTCCGTTTATGTCTCCTGCGATGGTTGCGTCTCCATCTCTATAGACCTACTGTGCCGCAGAAATATACTGTGCTTTACTGGGACGGAAATGTGGATACGGTCGGGCGTGGAAATCGTTGCAAAGGGCAATTTTTTACGGCCCTCAACAAAGTTGGACTCTAGAAAACTACTTATAATTTATTATTGATGGGAGCTAGATGTAATGAATAGAGAAGTAAAGCAGATTCATCTTAAATTATTAAGTTACATGCTGGGGATGCTGATTTTTTTGTCAGGTATAGCCTATATGGGCGCACCAATGGTTGCCCAAGCGGCGGCTGAACAATGGGTTGATGTAGGCTCCGCCGGTTTTTCGTCAGGAGGTGCAGAATCTACAAGTATAGCCATCGACAGCAGCGGCACGCCTTATGTTGTGTATCAGGATGGGGGTAACGGCTATAAAGCAACCGTCATGAAATATAACGGAAGCTCATGGGAGAATATAGGCTCCGCTGGTTTTTCGTCAGGTAGTGCAGAATCTACAAGCATAGCCATCGACAGCAGCGGCACGCCCTATGTTGTGTATAAGGAATTAGGTAACAGCAATAAAGCCTACGTTATGAAATATAGCGGAAGCTCGTGGGAGAATGTAGGCTCCGCGGGTTTTTCGTCAGGTAGTGCAGAATCTCCGAGTATAGCTATAGACAGCAGCGGCACGCCCTATGTTGTGTATATTGATGGGGGTAACGACTATAAAGCAACCGTCATGAAATATAACGGAAGTTCGTGGGTGAATGTAGGCTCCGCCGGTTTTACGTCAGGTGAGGCAAGCTATACAAGTATAGCCATCGACAGCAGCGGCACGCCCTATGTTGTATATATGGATGGGAGTAACAGTTTTAAAGCAACTGTCATGAAATATAACGGAAGCTCGTGGGAGAATGTAGGCTCCGCCGGTTTTTCGTCAAGTAGTGTAACTTATACAACTATAGCCATAGACGGCAGCGGTACGCCCTATGTTGTATATAAGGATTTAGGTAACAGCAATAAAGCAACCGTCATGAAATATAACGGGAGCTCGTGGGTGAATGTAGGCTCCGCCGGTTTTTCGTCAGGTGTTGCAAGTTATACAAATATAGCCATCGACAGCAGCGGCACGCCCTATATTGTGTATCAGGATGGGGGTAACAGCAGTAAAGCAACCGTCATGAAATACAACGGAAGCTCGTGGGTGAATGTAGGCTCCGCTGGTTATTCGGCAGGTACTGCATATTATACAAGTATAGCCATCGACAGCAGCGGCACGCCCTATGTTGCGTATAAGGATTTAGGTAACAGCAGTAAAGCAACCGTCATGAAGCTTACTAAGACATACACTGTAACGTATGACGGCAACGTCGCTTCGTCCGGCAGCGTGCCGACGGACAGCAGCACCTATCACGACGGAGGTACGGCCACGGTTCTGGGCAACACGTTAGGTTTAGTGAAAACGGGCTATACGTTCGTGGGTTGGAATACGAAGACGGACGGAACCGGAACGGATTATGTAGCAGATGACTCGATCAGCATAGGCTCAGCCGATGTGACACTGTATGCGAAGTGGGCAATTAATGCCATTATTCCAAATATCACCACTCAGCCGACGGGCGCAACGGTGAATGAGGGCGCCAGCGCGCCACTGAACGTAGCGGCTACGGTGAGTGACGGGGGGACGCTGAGCTACCAGTGGTACAGCAACACGACCAGCAGCAATAGCGGCGGCACAGCAATCAGCGGCGCCATGAGTGCATCGTATGCAGCGCCGACGACAACGGCGGGAACGACATACTACTATGTCGTAGTGACGAACACGAACAACAGCGCGACGGGCAGCAAAACGGCAACGGTGACGAGCAGCGCGGTGACAGTAACGGTGAACGCGCTGACCAACGCGGCGACGCCGAGCATCGGCACGCAGCCGACGGGCGCAACGGTGAACGAAGGGGCCAGCGCGCCACTGAGCGTAGCAGCTACGGTGAGTGACGGGGGGACGCTGAGCTACCAGTGGTACAGCAACACGACCAGCAGCAATAGCGGTGGCACAGCAATCAGCGGCGCCATGAGTGCATCGTATGCAGCGCCGACGACAACGGCGGGAACGACATACTACTATGTCGTAGTGACGAACACGAACAACAGCGCGACGGGCAGTCAAACGGCCACGGCAACGAGCAGCGCGGTGACAGTAACGGTGAACGCGTTGACCAACGCAGCCACGCCGAGCATCGGCACGCAGCCGACGGGCGTAGCGGTGAACGAAGGCGCCAGCGCGCCACTGAGCGTAGCAGCTACGGTGAGTGACGGGGGAAC
>NZ_JAOQIO010000118.1:0-1717 GCF_025567575.1 Paenibacillus baimaensis
TTTTTAAGTATACCACCTCATGAATCCGCCATTAATAATTAAATATTGACAATCTATTAGCTGGAATAGCGCAACAAAGCTGCCCATTCATGCCGGCAGCCTCGTCCTGATGATTATTGAGCTATAGTACCCGTTAGCTGAATGTATATTGATTGAATTCGTTATGACACAATGGATAATTCCATAAATATTTCAGCAATATCATTATCATTGTATTTTGGTATCTCATAAAAGCCAAAACTTCGAAACACTGACATCGCTTTATAAGATTGTTTCTCTGTGTCCAACCTCAGCTTTATTAATCCAGCTTGTCTTGCAAATTCTATTATTTGGCTCATCATGCTTTTGCCGTAACCCTTATCTTGATATTCAGGTAAGACGAAGAACCTCTTTATTTCACCAATTCTGTTTTCAGAATCAATACCCTTTAAACCAATAGTCCCAATAACGCTCTGTTCTTCCTTCAATAACCAGAATCCGCCTCCCGTCTCAAAATATAGTAGTTCAATACTTCTAATATCTGAATGCGACTCTTCAGGATCAAAGACATATCCTCTGGAAACATACATAGTTTTCATAAACTCTTCCAATTGATCCTGGTCTGATCTAATGTATCTCTGCAGCAATAAGCATTCCCCTCTCTCGCGGATAGAACTTCTTTACTCTCGTTTCCCGTTAGCGTAATGAATGTTTCACACGGCCTTTCATTTGCGCACTTTACCCGATATGTTGACCAATCGACCCTACCATTTTACTAAAGACATCCTCCCAGTTTAGATTTATATTTTCTACCATATGGATTGGGAAAGGAAGCGTATCAAGCATCCTCAATTCGATCCGCTTGCGGTTCTCCATAAACCTGATATTTTGTTCCGTGGCAAAATGGGGTTTTGAACGGATGGAGGAAATCCAAACCTGCTGCTCCCGCACATTTGGCTGAGTTAAATAAATCAACACTGGATTCATGGCAGCAATCTGATCGGCGATTCCAAGAATATGTTGCTCAATTTGGCGATCAACAGCTTGATAATGACGTAGCAAATCATGAATCTGGTGCTGTAAGAACACGGCTTCGAGCACATATACCTTCTCTGATGTGCTAGTAAGCTCAGCGAAACGAGCCCAATGCCGCTGGATCGAATATGTAAACTCCGACAGCGCGGCTACGGGCGAATCCGTCCAGCATAGCTCGCGAGACTTCAGCTCGGAATAGAGCGCATTCGGCTCGCTGAACTCCTGGACCTCACGATAAGGAAGCAAATAATTGCTACCATCCTTTAATGCCCGTGAACGGATTTCGTTAGCTATGTTCGGATAGCGCTCCAGAAGCTCCTTATATTCCTCTTCTCGGAAAAAAGCATGCCAATTCAAACTCGCCGGATGCCGCTCGGCACCTTCATCATAAAATCTGGATGAAATACCTTGTTGTACGAGGTAGCGGTGCAATCGTTCAGCTAGCGTCGATTTGCCCGTGCCACACAACCCTTCAATCAAAATTAATTTGCAATCCCTTCGCATACGATTTACTCCTATCCATTAAGTAACCTTTTATGCTACATCTGTTCAATCAAACATTAAATTACGCTAAGTGCCCTTTAGCTTGATAAGCTGCCAACAATGCCGGCAGCCTCGTGCTGGTTGAGCTAAAGTTCTTCGTTAGCGGAATGAACGTTTAATTAATTCTTTAATTAATTTTCAAATAATTTTTTCGAACTCC
>NZ_JAOQIO010000042.1:0-1208 GCF_025567575.1 Paenibacillus baimaensis
TATTAACTATGGTGCCATTAGAGCCCAACCGTTAGTCTGACTCCAACCATCACGGTGCATCACAGACTGTCGCACTCAATGTGGGTAGCACTTATGGGAGATTAATCCTTTTTGACTGGTTGCACCGGCCTTACCTTTGTTTTTCGAAGTAAGATGCGTTAACTACCGCCAAACTCCATAAGCATCAATATAAATCCTCTGTTAGTTAAGAACAGCCAACCGATTGGTGCTTCACTTATTATGTACAATTGAGCTTGCAGATTCTGTCGTACCCTTTTCTTCTCCGTGTCCAGCACCGAATAAGTTTAATACCACTACCCCAATAACAATCAATGCGATTCCGACGACGCTTCCTGTGTTTATTTTTTCTTTCCAAATCAATACAGAAATAAGCGCCGTTGCTACTGCTCCTACTCCTGACCAGATAGCGTAAGTCATGTTTAAGGGAAGTGTTTTAAGAGCAAGTGAGATAAAATAGAACGAGGTTACAAAGGCAACAACCGTGAATAGAGTGGGATATAGTTTAGTAAAACCTTGCGATGCCTTAAGCATCGATGTACCGATCAACTCACCAATGATAGAGATTGCCAAGAATAAATATGCCATTACTTTACCTCCTGTATACTTACTTTTAACTGTTCAATTACCTTTTGCCTTAAGTCTGATTTTGGTGGGGCCAAACCAAACATTTCAGCAAACCAAAGACCATCTATTGCTAAACGAACAAGCGTAGCGCGAACGGGGTCTAATTCATCATTCTCGATTTTATTCTGAATCTCAGAATATTCGTATTGTAACCGTTGCAGCATTTCAGGATTAGTAAAGTGCGCAGCAGAAATCGCCGTATAAAGATCATTCACATCGCTCTCTCCGAAAAACGATGTTTCGATATAAGACCTCGTCCACTTCCCTTTAGAGTGTGGATCGTCATTTGCCCTCTTATTAAACCCTTCGACAAAGTGATTGGATAACTGCTCAATCACACCTAGAATCAAAGAATCTTTATTTGGAAAATGATATAGCAAGCCCCCCTTACTGATGCCCGCCTTTTGGGCAACGGCCTCTAATGTTAACTTTTCCACACCTTCTTCACTTACAATTTGCGAAACTGTTTTAAGGATCAGTTCTCTCTTCAAATCTCTTTTTTTTGTTTTCATATTATATCACCCTTAATTATTATACCGTCCAGACGGTTTTATTTCAAGCTG
>NZ_JAOQIO010000076.1:0-1128 GCF_025567575.1 Paenibacillus baimaensis
GCACATTATTTTCGTGTAGTTGTCGAAAAATAGGGTTTGTTCCCACTAAGGTAAGGGTAGCCAGATACAAATACTTTCGGAGTGTGGAATCTCCTCGTTTGGAGAGTATCACCTGACCCTTACGCTTCCCTGACATGCTCTCTGCCAAATTTAAACCGGCTTTCCGTAGCAACTGACGTCCGTGAACGTACTGCTTTAGATCACCGGCGCCAGCTAGAATCGCTGCAATATAGATTGTACCCAAACCTTTGACGGAGCGAAGTTGGCTAGCAATTGGAATCTCAGCGAGTAAAGCCGCGATTTCCTGTTCGATTTCGTTTAATATGCTCACGATGCGCTCGTACTCTTCTAACAAGCGATGTAGATCTTGTTTGGCCTCGTTCAGCGCCATAGTTTCCCCTACGCTCTGAACTGCTTTAGAGAGTAGTTCTGCTGCTTTCTGTATACCCGTTGAGCCGCCAGCTCGACTCATATATTTTCTCCAACCTGTAATAACTTCTGATGTAGATTGACCTTTTAAATCCAGCGGGGACGGGAACTCTTTAAGTGTTGCTCGGGATCGTGGACAGGTCCAATCTTTAAACACAGAAGCATACTCAGGAAAGCGTATATCCAACCAGCGGACAATCCGATTCTGCATCCGAACACTATTTGTAACCCAAAATTCCCGATCACTCATTAAGGTCCGTAACCTTTGATAATGAGTTGCTTGCCGAATGTATTCATAGTAATAACCACGACAGACAACATCTGCAATAACAAGGGCATCCTTCGGATCACTTTTGGATGGACAATTGTCTCGGTTCTCCTTGTTTCGTTTCGTCGTTGCAGGGTTCACTAGAACAACGTTTAGGCCTTTTTCCACAAGCCAGTTAGCCAAACTGTACCCGTAGTGTCCCGTCGGTTCCATGCCAATTATGATGCTCTTTAGTCGGTGCTTTTGTTGCAAGCCTTCCATCCAGCGTTGTAACTTTTCAAATCCCTGGAGTGTGTTTTTGAAGGAAAGATGTTGGTTTGTAAGGACAATTCCTCGATAATTTGTAGCTTGAGCTACTTGGGTTTCCTTTGCCATATCTATACCAACAACAAGATGCGAAGTGGTAATTCGTTCAATACGTTGATTTTGTC
>NZ_JAOQIO010000017.1:0-895 GCF_025567575.1 Paenibacillus baimaensis
GCAACTGTTAATCGGTTTAGTGACCAGATTTCCAATTCGGTCTACCCTGGTGGCGGCCGAGATAAATGAACAGTGAACGATCCTGTTAAAATATCAGATTTAGGGAGAGCCAATGCAAACTTTTGATTTGATTTCTGACATCCATCTTGAATTCTGGATTCCTTTTTTTCAAAATGTGAATAGAATGAGATCTCAAATAGATTCATTCATTGATGATATACTGCCTGATAAACCATCAAAAGTACTAGTAATCGCTGGTGATTTAGGGCATTACAATGAACAGAATATTCTTATGTTGACAAGCTTTAGGCGGTATTACGAATATGTACTGTTTACATTTGGGAACCATGACTTATATATGATTTCCTCCGCGCAGCGAGAGCTTTATAACAATAGCTCTATAAATCGTTGGGGAGAAATGAAACAGCATGCAGCAGAAATTCCTGGTGTTTTTCCGCTAGATGGACATCTGATGGAAATTGAGGGCGTAACATTCGGTGGCACAGGGATGTGGTACGATTATTCGTTTGGCATTCAAGAGTTAGGTATGACAAAAGCAAGACTCCATGAACTGTGGAAACGAACGATGAATGATGTAAATTATATTATCGAGTCTCCTATATTTCTGCAGGAAGAGGAGAAACTTGCAAAGGTATTTAAGCAATGCAACGTTGTAGTTACTCATGTCGGACCTGATTGGTCTAATGTGCATGGGAAATATCGGATAGATCCTATCACAAGTTTTTTCTACTTTGATGGTTCCAAATGGTTGTCTCAAGCTAGTGGAAAGATTTGGTGTTACGGACATACTCATTCTCGTAATGATTATGCGATAGAGGGTTGTCGTCTAGTAAATAATGCACTGGGCTATCCGAACGAAAATCCTTTCTCAAAG
>NZ_JAOQIO010000078.1:0-787 GCF_025567575.1 Paenibacillus baimaensis
ACAAGGGAAATCGGACCTTTGCCACAAAGGCATGTTACATGCAGGCAAAGTTATGGCGCTTGCAGGTGTAGAGCTGCTGGAAAATCCTGAACTGGTGGCAAAAGCTAAAGAGGAATTTGACAACAGACGGGGTGGGGAGACGTACATATGTCCGATTCCGCCTGAGGTTAAACCGTCACCTTTAAGGTAAATAAAGTCCAGCGTCAAAATGTCAAGAGCGTACATTCATCAAAACACGTTAGGAGGTATCAATATGGTGATAAAAGAAAAGATATTACCGTATATTGAAGCAAAACGGGAGATGTTGCTCAAGGTCAGTGACAGTATATGGGAATATGCAGAGACCAGATACGAAGAGTACAAATCATCTGAACTTTTGTGCAAGGTTTTAGCAGAAGAAGGTTTTGCCGTAACAAAGGGCATAGCGGACATGGAAACAGCTTTTGTAGCGAGCTACGGCAGTGGGAAACCGGTAATCGGTTTTTTGGGAGAATATGATGCTCTGTATGGATTAAGCCAGGTAGCGGGGATTGCGGAAAAAAAGCCTCTAGTAGAAGGAGGCAAAGGCCACGGATGCGGCCATAATGCTCTTGGCACCGGTGCGCTGGCAGCTGCGCTTGCCGTCAAGGAATACATGAAAGAAAACAACGTTAAGGGAACAGTGAAGTATTTCGGTTGTCCAGCCGAGGAAGGCGGTTGCGGGAAAGTATATTTAGCAAGAGCGGGCTATTTCAACGATGTTGATGCAGCCATTACATGGCATCCGTTTACTTCAAGCAATATAATG
>NZ_JAOQIO010000104.1:0-786 GCF_025567575.1 Paenibacillus baimaensis
GTTCTTATTCTGAAGGATGTCTTTGAATGGTCTTCGAAACAAATTGCGGAAACGTTGGGAATGTCGCCGGCAGCGGCGAACAGCGCCCTGCAACGAGCCAGGGAGACGATGGACCGAACGCGACTTCGCTCCGACGAATTTAGTAAGATGGATGTCAATCCCGACCAGAATCTTCTCTCGCGGTATGTGGAAGCGTTTGAGCAATTCGATATCCAAGCGCTTGTGTCGTTGTTCCATGAGGAAGGTTGTATGTCCATGCCGCCTTTCGCCATGTGGATAAGCGGGCAAGAAGATTTGTCCGCGTTTTTTGCGCTTACGCGCTGGCATTGCGAGGGGTCCAAATTTTTGCCAACTACAGTGAATGGCGGTTATCCCGCTCTGGCGCAGTATGTGCCGGGTAAGGAGGCATCCGTCCTGGTGCCTTGGGGCATTCACGTGATTGAAGTGAAAGAAAATCGGATATTCCATGTTCAAAATTTCATAAATGCAAAATTATTTTCCCGATTAGGGCTTCCGGAACAAATAGACCGATGAATTCGGAGATTGGCATTCGTCTATATTAGTGAGAAACAAAATTCCCGTAAAGAGGTGTCCTTCACAATGGAAACAAGCAATCCAACGAAAGTAACCGTAGAAACCGTCGTTCAAGCCCCTGTCGCAAAAGTATGGAGCTATTGGACCGAGCCGGACCACATTACGAAGTGGTATCAACCTTCCGAGGAATGGCATGCGCCAAGAGCGGAGAACGATTTGCGGGTCGGCGGCGAATTCCTGACAAGGATGGAA
>NZ_JAOQIO010000101.1:0-763 GCF_025567575.1 Paenibacillus baimaensis
GACAAACCCATCATACCGAGGCGCTCCTTTTTTGACAAAGCCCATTTCTTAGGCTATACAGGAATGTTTAGCTTAATGAGAGTACCCTATTTTTTCTCTAGTAAGGCCCACGTAATCTCAGGTTCATCTCCTACTAGGGTTATCATTCGCTCCTCCAAGACCTTAAATGTTTTCCTTTATCCAAGAACGTAACTTATCTGCATAGAAAGAGCGTTCATCTGGATCGGACTGAGAACCCTTCGTCAGATAAAGTTGATCATTCACATATCTAGGGTAAACATGGAGATGATAATGCCACACGTCTTGATTACCAGCAGGCTCATTATGTTGCCGCGTAGAAATCCCATCACATCCATATGTACTTTTCATTGCAAACGCTGTAAGCTGAGCCGCGCGGTGAATTTCAACAGCGTAATCCGCAGGGAGTTCGAAGATGTTCTCGAAATGTTGATTAGGAACAACAAGAACATGTCCTTTATTGTTTGGCCACCATTTGCTCGCTATAAAAGCCGTTACCTTTTCATTCTGATAGATGATATCCCTTTGTTTTGTTCCCTGATTAGGTCGCTCGATACCCGAAACACGACAAAATGGACACTCGTATCCTTCGGGCCTATGTGAAAATGATGCTGCCATCTTTCTCATTCAACTCCATCCATATTTATCCAACCAGTTATTAGACGCAGGCAACTTCTGTTCGTTGCGTTATTCTGCCCGTTCGTATTATGAGGTCACCAGATCTTTCTGGTCGACCTCTTTTTTG
>NZ_JAOQIO010000014.1:0-722 GCF_025567575.1 Paenibacillus baimaensis
AGATTGATGCAAAGATTCTGTATATATCCGTTTATATAAGGAGGTGGGATTCACGTGGCGACACTTCATTTAATGGTTGGTCTCCCTTGTAGCGGTAAGACTACTCTGGCTCGACAACTTGAAACGAAATACTCAGCACTTCGCCTTACTCCCGATGAATGGCATATCAGATTATTTGGGCATGATTTCGGGGATAACATGACGGAAACTGACGAAGTTAAGCATGATTCTAGACATGATTCAGTGGAATCCCTAATGTGGGACGTGGCGGCTAGAGTTTTAGTTCTTGGTGTTGATGTAATTCTGGATTTCGGATGCTGGGTTCAAAGTCAACGAGACGAGTTTCGTTCCAGAGCCAAGAACCTAGGGGCTGGCTATAAAATTCATTTTACTGATGTGCCTGTAGAAGTGTTATTTGAACGTCTAAAAGCTAGAAATGATATGCATAAAGAAGGAACTTTTTTCATACCTGAAGCAAAACTTAAAGAATGGATAAAGATTTTTGAACCACCTTCATCACAAGAACTTGATTCCTCGGACGATTAAACGACGGATAACGATAGTGCAATAACGAAAGGGCTGCCGTATGGCAGCTCTTCTTTTCTTCTTGATGTGAGGGAAAGATGAAAATTTTTGTGTAGAAGTTAATTTATAACGACTCTGTGATGGGGGAGTTAACTCTGAAATATATTGAATTTGGTCTGGGCAATCCATGGTTAAGA
>NZ_JAOQIO010000026.1:0-704 GCF_025567575.1 Paenibacillus baimaensis
GAACGATAGTTAAATCTAGAATGGCTGCCGCGAGGCAGCCTTCGCTAAGCTAAAGGGAGATTAGTTTAACAAGGAAGTTCATTTATGAAATAAATAATACATAGTAAAATAGGTTAAAAGGATGTGGTTATATTGATAATTTCTTTAATTGTTGCGATGGATAAGAATAGAGTAATCGGCAAGGGCAACGACATTCCTTGGAGAATACCCAGTGATTGGGAACATGTTAAAAACACTACAAAAGGACATCCAATCATATTAGGTAGAAAAAACCTTCAATCAATCGGAAGGGCTTTACCTAACAGAAGGAATATTATTTTGACTAGAGATAAGGACTTTAGCTTTGAGGGTTGTGAAATTACCCATTCAATCGAAGATGTATTTAAGTTGTGTGAAAATGAAGTAGAGATTTTTATTTTCGGTGGAGAACAGATTTATGATATGTTCTTGCCATATGTCGAGAAGATGTACGTTACAGAAATTCATCATGAGTTCGAAGGAGATACATTTTTCCCAATAGTTGATTTTGATGAATGGAAAGAAGTATCTGTTGAAAAAGGGATTAAAGATGAAAAAAATCCTTACAATTATTTTTTCCATGTATACGAGAGAAAAAACTTGTTGAACCATCGAGTACCTATAGCTCAATAAACAACTAAGACGCGGCTGCTGGCATAGATCGGCAGCCGCATTGTGCTAACGGG